>NZ_RAVY01000056.1:0-47762 GCF_003611625.1 Corallococcus sp. CA054B | reverse complement strand
GTCGTGGCCCGTCCGTCGGCCAAGCCGCTGCCGCCTCCGCCGCCCGCCGCCACCACGACCCGGGCTCCGGAGCCGCCGCGTCCGGCAGCCACTGAGCAGGCGAGCAGTGCTGGCGCGCCCGTTCCCCGCGTGATGGGTGCTGGCGCGAAGAAGAAGGTCGTGGTGAAGAAGTCCCGTTAGAGCCCGCCCGCCGCGCCGTCGTTTCCGGCGGCGCGGGGGTGGAACAACCGGGGGTGCCACCATGGACGCCGAGCACAGGGCCGAGGGACAGGAAGGGATGCCGGGCACACCTGGGGAGAACGCAACGCCGTCCCAGCAGGAGGGAGCGGCTGACGCGTCCGCGCCGAAGCATGGCGAGGGCGCGAGTGGAGACGTGACGCCGGAAGGAGCCCCCCAGGCCGAAGCGGGTGGGGCCCAGACCGACCTGCCCGGAGAGGGCGGGCCGGCGAGCGCGACCGAGGCCAGCACGGCCGCCGGAGCCACCGGTGAGCCGGAGGCGCGCGCCGGAGAAGAGGCTCCCGCCGGGGACACCGCGACGTCGGGCGAAGCAGCCGCGCGCGGGGGTGAAGGCGAAGCAGCCACGCGCGGGGATGAAGGCGAAGCAGCCTCGCGCGGTGAAGGCGAAGCAGCCACGCGCGGTGGTGGCCCAGAAGGCGAGGGCGCGGCCGGGCAGGGCGAGGGCACCCGCACCCCGGCGGACGCGGAGGCCTCTGCCGGCCCTGGCCGCTACGTGGAGCTGTCCTCGGGCGAGAGCGTCCAGGACGCCTCCGGCACGGGCAGCGACGGTGGCGGCGAGGCGAAGGACGTGCTGGCGGAGCCGCGCTCCGGTCCGGTGTCGGGCGCGGACGACGCGCTCCTGAGCGCCGGCATCTGGGACGTGGCGAGCCGTGCGAGCCAGGAGGACGCGGGCTCCGGCGAGAGTTCGGAACAGGGCGCCAACGACGGCGCGGCGACTTCGGAAGGGGAGCCCCTCGCGCAGGCCATCGAGCCGCGCGTGATGGGACAGGTGACGGCGATGGTGCTGCCGCTGGAGCGACTGGAGGAGGACACCACCTTCCGCCTGCGGGACGAGGGTGACGTGTCCGAGCTGGCCACGGACCTGGCGCGACTGGGCCAGCTGTTCCCGGTGGACGTGCGCCCGCGCGGCGAAGAGCGCTACCAGCTCATCTGCGGCTTCCGGCGCGTGGCGGCGCTGCGCTTCCTCAAGCGCGACCAGGTGCAGGTGCGCGTGCACGAGGAGCTGTCCGACGAGGACGCGCTCCTGCTGTCCCTGGCGGAGGCCATCCACGCCTCGCCAGTGGAGCACGACGTGCTGCAGGCCAAGCGCGAGTCGCTGGAGGCCGAAGGCCGGCTCACGGCGCCGGTGCGCGACATGCTGGAGAAGGCGCTCGCCACCGAGGAGACGCTGGCTCCGGAGGGCGTCGAGGAGGAGATCGACGCGGACGAGCTGGCGGTGGACGTCGCGCAGCGCATGGGCGCCCTCAACCAGGACCTCTCGCTGCTCGCGGACGTGTTCGCCGCGCTGGACGAATCCCGCAAGGCGGAGCTGCTGATGCAGCTGCGCTACTCGGCGCAGCTGGTGGCGTACCTGGAGGGTCTGTAGGCCATGGCGGAAACGCTCGAACGCGACCGCGCCCGGCTCCTGGAGGTGCTCACGCAGCGCTCCTTCGAGCGCAGGCGCGTGGTGCTCTCCTCCGGCAAGGAGTCGGACTTCTACATCGACTGCAAGCGCACGGCGCTGCTCGCCGAGGGCCACTACCTCATCGGCCGGCTGCTCCTGGAGGCCATCCGGCGCGACGCTCCGTCCGCGGTGGCCGCGGGCGGCCTGACGCTGGGCGCGGATCCGCTCGCGTCCGCGGTGAGCCTGACCAGCTTCCTGGAGGGCGGCGGCCAGAAGTCCCTGCACGCGTTCATCGTGCGCAAGGAGCCCAAGGGCCACGGCACCGGCCAGTGGATTGAAGGCCTGTCCGCGCTGGGCCCCGGCGCCCCGGTGGCCATCGTGGAGGACGTCGTCACGACGGGCGCGTCCACGCTCAAGGCGATTGAACGCGCGAAGCTGGAGGGCCTGACGGTGCTGGGCGCCTTCGCGCTGGTGGACCGGCTGGAGGGCGGACGCGAGGCCGTGGAAGCCGCCGGCCACCGCCTCACCACGCTGTTCACGCGCAAGGACTTCATCCCGTGAGAAGGCTGCTGGTGGCCGCGGTGCTGCTGGGCGCGCTGGGCGGCTGCTCTACCGCGCCCCCCGTCGTCGGGGAGCCCGCGCCCACGCTGGATGACCCCAAGCAGGAGTCCGCCTACCTCGCGGTGTTGAATCGGTACTCGGACCGCAAGGAGATCTACGACGGCTTCGACACGCGCGTCTTCGCGGGGGCCACGTTCCAGACGCCCGCCTTCCGCGAGGCCCGCATCCACCGCCGCGCCATCTTCCAGACGCTGCCCGCCGCGAAGGTGGAGCAGCTGCTGTCGGAGGAGCTGGCGGACGCGGCGAAGTTCCACGAGTTCTACCTGGCGGTGCACGTCAACGACTACCGCTACGACGACTTCGCCCACCGCAACAGCATCTGGCGGATCGCGCTGGTGACGCCCGCGGGCGAAATCACGCCCTCGGAGATCCGCCGCCTGGGCCGGGCGGACCTCAACGTGCGCGCCTACTACCCGTACGCCAGCCTCTTCTGGGTGGGCTACCGCGTGCGGTTCCCCAAGACCTTCGGCAACGGCCAGCCCATCATCCCCGAGGGCACCGAGCAGGTGATGCTCCGCGTCGCCTCGTCACTGGGGAACGCGGAGCTGAAGGTCCACGCGCGCTGAACGCGGCGGGGACGGCCCTCAGGTCTGCTGGCCGTCCTTCAGCCACTTCGACGTGAGCGGCATCGTGGGCCCCGCGAGCAGGCGGTCCAGGAGCGCGTCCGGCGAGGCATTCACCGCGAAGGGCACGCCCTGCGTCTCCGGGACGAAGCCCGCCTCCACCATCTGCTTCGCCATCGCGAGCAGCGGCTGGAAGAAGCCGTCCACGTCCAACAGGCCCATGGGCTTGCGGTGCAGGCCCAGCTGCGCCCAGGTGACGATTTCGAAGAGCTCGTCCAGCGTGCCGAAGCCGCCGGGCAGGGCGACGAAGGCGTCCGCGCGCTCGGCCATCATCGCCTTGCGCGAGTGCATGGAGTCCACCCGGTGCAGCTCCGTCAGTCTCGGGTGGGCCAGCTCCTTCGCGTCCATGAAGTGGGGGAGCACCCCCACGGCCTTGCCGCCGTTGGCGATGACCGCGTCCGCCACCGCGCCCATCATCCCCACGCTGGCACCCCCATAGACGAGCGTCAGGCCCCGCTTCGCCAGCGCGGCGCCCATCCTGGACGCGGCCTCGCGGTACTCGGCGCGCACGCCGGAGCGCGAGCCACAGAAGACGCAGACGCTGCGCACGGGGGTTCCAGCCATCGTCAAAAGCCTCCAAGGCGCCCGGGATGGGCGGCGACCACGGCCAGCGTAGCGGCGATGAACAGCAGGACGGGGATGGCGCGCGCGTAGACCTTCGGGCCCATGCGCAGCGCCATGCCGCAGGGCAGGCCGAAGACGAAGCCGCCCAAATGCCCCGCCCAGCTCACCCCGGGCAGCAGGCTGATGACCGCCACCTGCACGAGCCAGAACATGTGCTCCCGGCGGCCCTGCTGCGTGAGGATGGGCAGCATCGCGCCGCCCCAGCCGAGAATCATTCCGGACGCGCCCACCGTCACGGTGTCGAAGTTGAAGAAGAGCGCGAACGCGGAGCCGCCCAGCGCGGTGACGAGCGACAGCCCCAGGAACCTCAGGCTCCCGATGCCGCGCTCCAGCGACGCGCCCAGCGAATAGACGGCGAGCATGTTGAAGAGCAGGTGCATCGCGCCGCCGTGCTCGAACACCATGCCCAGCAGGCGCCAGTACTCGCCCGCCTGGACCCACGGCCCGTAGAGCGCCAGCGGCCCCACCAGGCCCAGCGTCCTCCCGTCGATGACGAGCGGCCGGCCCAGCGACGGGCTGAGGAAGAACATCACCACCGCGCCCGCGATGATGGCGAAGCTGACGTAGGGCGTGGGCAGCGCGCGCTGGGGCTGGGGCGGGCCCGGGGGCGGTCCGTCCCCGCCCTGTCCACGTGGCGCGTTGTCTTGCGTGTCTCCCAGCCCGGAGGGGCCGGGGAGGTCATCCAGCATTCGGCGCGGACGGGACATGGGCGCTCACAGCTCCCGGGAGAGGATGGTGTCGCGTGTGCCCTGGTGCTCGTCCGTGTGCGGGTAGTCCAGGGTGTAGTGCAGGCCCCGGCTCTCCTTGCGGCGGCTGGCACAGTCCACGATGAGGTGCGCCACCTCCGCGATGTTGCGCAGCTCGATGACGTCGCGGGTGACCTTGAAGCGCCAGTAGTAGTCGCGGATCTCCTCGCGCAGCAGCTCCAGCCGCCGCCGCGCGCGCATCAGCCGCTTGTCCGTGCGGACGATGCCCACGTAGTTCCACATCAGCCGGCGGATCTCATCCCAGTTGTGGGTGACGACCACGCTCTCGTCGGAGTCCACCGCGCTGCCGGAGTCCCAGGCCGGCGGGTCCTCCTTCGGCAGCGTCAGCGACGCCAGCTCCTCCGACGCCACCTGCACCGCGCGGTGGCCGAACACCAGGCCCTCCAGCAGCGAGTTGGACGCGAGCCGGTTCGCGCCGTGCAGGCCGGTGCAGGACACCTCTCCAATGGCGTAGAGGCCCGGGATGTTGGTGCGCCCGTGCAGGTCCGTCACCACGCCGCCGCACTGGTAGTGGGCCGCGGGCACCACGGGGATGGGCTGCACGGCCATGTCGATGTTGAAGGCCTTGCAGGTGGCGTAGATGTTGGGGAAGCGCTCGGTGAGGTACGCGCGGCCCAGGTGCGTCATGTCCAGGTAGACGCAGTCGTTGCCCGTGCGCTTGAGCTCCGCGTCGATGGCGCGCGCCACCACGTCGCGCGGGGCCAGGTCCTTCATGGGGTGGTAGCGGTCCATGAACGTCTGGCCGCCCTTGAGCCGCAGCTTGCCGCCCTCGCCGCGCAGCGCTTCGCTGATCAGGAAGCTCTTGGCCTCCGGGTGGAAGAGGCAGGTGGGGTGGAACTGGTAGAACTCCATGTTCGCCACGCGCGCGCCCGCGCGGTACGCCATGGCCACGCCGTCGCCCGTCGCGACGTCCGGGTTGGAGGTGTAGAGGTACACCTTGCCCGCGCCGCCCGTGGCCAGCACCGTCACCTTGGAGAGGAACCGCTCGATGGAGCCGTCCTCCATCAGCGCGTACACGCCCAGGCACCGGCTGCCGGCCGGGGTGTGCGGACGCCGGTCCAGGATGAGGTCGATGGCGGCCGTGTTCTGGAAGAAGGTGATGTTGGGCTGCTCGTCGCACGAGGCCAGCAGCGCGCGCTGCACCTCGCGGCCGGTGATGTCGCCCGCGTGGATGATCCGGCGGGCGGAGTGGCCACCCTCGCGCGTGAGGTCGAACTCGCCGCCGCGCTGGTCGAACGCCGCGCCCAGCGCCACCAGCTCCTTGAGGCGCGCGGGCCCCTCCCGCACCGTCACCTCCACCGCGTCGCGGTGGCACAGGCCCGCACCCGCGACGAGCGTGTCGTCGATGTGCGCGTCGAAGGTGTCCGTGGGGGACAACACCCCGGCGATGCCCCCCTGGGCGTAGGCGGTGTTGCCTTCGCCGCGCTCGCGCTTGGTGAGCACGGCGACCGTGCCATGCCGGGCCGCCTGCAGGGCGAACGACAGTCCGGCCACGCCGCCGCCCATGACCAGAAAATCAAACCGATGGGGCATGGCCAACAGGCTTAATGGCGGTAAGTGCTGGAAACAAGGCGTTTTCTTGAGGACTTTCCGGGCGTTGTCTAAGGTTTCGCCCGCCGCCATGCGTGTCCTGACCGCCCTCGTCGTCCTGCTGACCGCCGCCCTCCCGGCCGCCGCCTCGGACGGCATCTACAGCTACGTGGAGAAGGACGGCACCATCGTCTACACGAACGTGCCGCCTGGCGGCGCGCGCAAGGCCCGCAAGCTGTCCGGGACCTTCACGCCCGCGCCGGCCAAGTCCGCGCCCGTGCGGGGCCGCTCGCGGACGCCCGCGGAGCTGGATCCGCACATCACCACCGCGGCGCTGCGCTACCGCATCCCGCCGGCGCTGGTGCGCGCCATCATGCACACGGAGAGCAACTTCAACCCGAACGCGCTCAGCCACAAGGGCGCCAGCGGGCTGATGCAGCTCATGCCGGGCACCGCGTCGGACATGTACGTGAAGGACATCTTCGACTCGAAGGACAACATCGAGGGCGGCGTGCGCTACCTGCGCGTGCTGGCCAACATGTTCGACGGCGACATGGTGAAGATGGTCGCCGCGTACAACGCTGGACCGGACGCGGTGAAGAAGTACGGAGGCCAGGTGCCGCCGTACGCCGAGACGCAGGAATACGTGCGCAAGGTCCTCCAGCTCTACCAACACTACAAGGAGCGCGAGCGGCTCGCCCAGGCCGAGGCCAGCAGCCGTGAGCCCACATCCGAGAATGACGACGCGCACGAAGGGGACGAAGCCGCCGGGCCCCGCTGACGAGGAGTTCCTGCAGCAGCTCCAACGCGGGAGCGAGCTGCTGGGCGCCGGCAAGGTCACCGAAGCGAAGGACTTCCTGGAGCGTGCGCACCAGCTCCAGCCGCGCCACGAGAAGGCCCAGAACCTCCTGGGCCTGACGTATTTCAAGCTGGGCCTCTTCGACCGCGCCGCCGACCTGTACGAGATGCTCGTGCGGGACAACCCGGTGGACCCGACGCTGCGCGTGAACCTGGGGCTCGTCTACCTGAAGACGAACGCGCTCCAGCGCGCGGCGCGCGAGTTCGAGACCGCCACCGACCTGGCCCCGGACCACAAGAAGGCCCACAACTACCTGGGCCTGACCTTCGCCCAGATGGGCGAGTACGGCCGCGCGCGCGAGCACTTCCTGCTGTCCGGCAGCGACGCCATGGCGGAGAAGATGTCGCGCGCCATCGCTGGCGAGGGCTACAGCCGTCCCCCCGCGCCCCCCACGCCGGCCCGTCCGCGCGAGGAGGAGGAAGAGTCCGCCGCGCTGCCCGTGCCCGCGTCGTCTGCTTCCGGCGAGAGCGACTGGGGTGCCCAGTTCGGTCTGGATGAGGCGCCGCGCAGTCCCCGCGCCGCCGCCGAGCCGCCGCCTCAGGCCGCCGCGAAGGCAACGGACGACGACCTGCGCTTCGCGGAGGACGAAGGCCCGCCCGCCACCACGGACGACCAGGCCTCCAGCTCGCGCGCCGCGACCCAGATCCAGGAGGACGAGGACCCCAGCCTCGCCGCTGGCGCGAGCACCTTCGAGGAAGACGCGGAGCTCGCCGCCACCACGGACGCGGACACCTCCGCGGCCGATGTCGAGGTCGCCGACGAGCTGCCCCCCACGCCTGTGTCGGAGGAGATCGAAGTCTCCGAGGAGCCGCCCGTCCTCGCGTCCGAGCTGGAGTCGGAGCCCGGTGACGCCTTCGCGGAGACCTTCGCCGCGCTGGCCACGAGCGAGCCACCGGAAGCGACCCGGCCCGCCGCGCCGATTCCGCTGACCCGCGCCGCCGAGCCGCCTTCCTCGCCTGACGCTGCAACGGGCTCGAATCCTCCCGTGCTCACCGCGTGGGTGCCCTCGGTGGCGCTGCCGGGCGTGGCGCCGGGTCAGCCCTTCACCCAGAGCGCGTCCGTCCTGGCGCTCGCGGTGGAGGGTGAGCTGCTCACGCGCCTGGAGGGGCTGATCGCCGTGCGCGGCCAGGTCACCTTCGAGCCGGAGATGAAGCGCTTCCGGGGCCGGGCCACGGACAAGCCCTTTGGTGAGGGCGACCAGGCCATGGTGCGCGCCCGGGGGCAGGGGACGCTGCACCTGGAGCCCGTGTCCGGGCGGCAGTGGGTGGCTGTCTCCCTGGACGACGAGTCCGTCTACCTGCGTGACGCGTGCGTCTTCGCCTTCGAGGAGCCCGTCGTCTTCGAGAACGGCCGCGTGCCGTCGGACCTGGCGCAGGACCTGGACCTGGTGCACCTGCGCGGGCAGGGGCGGGTGCTGCTCAGCCTGACGGGCCCGCTGCGCTCGGTGCCGGTGGCCATGGACCAGCCGGTGACGGTGCCCCTCACGCACCTGGTGGGCTGGGTGGGCAACCTCACGCCCCGCGTGGTGCCGCTCGTGGCATCCGCTGGCGGGGAGACACTGAAGGCGGCGGTGGAACTGGGCGGTGAAGGATTTGCCCTCATCGCACTCGGGGTCCGGTAGAACGCGCGCCCATGGCCACCGAGCGAGCCCTCAGGAAGCAGCGCAAGCGCGAGGAGCGGGCCCGCCGCCGCGCGTCCCGCCGTCCCAGCATCCTGGTGCAGGAGTTCTGGAACCTGCCCAACATGCTGACGCTGGGGCGCATCCTCCTCATCCCCGTGTTCGTCTGGCTCACCTACGACGCGGATCCCCTGCACTCGCTGCTGGCCGGCCTGGTGTTCGCCGTGGCCGCCATCACCGACGTGATTGACGGCTACCTGGCCCGCCGCTGGAACCTCATCACCGTGGTGGGCAAGTTCATGGATCCGCTGGCGGACAAGCTCATCGCCATGGCCGCCCTGGTGATGATGGTGCGCCTGGGCCGCATCGCCGCCTGGGTCGTCATCGTGCTCCTGGCCCGCGAGTTCATCGTCACCGGTCTGCGCACCATCGCCGCCAGTGAAGGCATGGTCATCGCCGCGGGGCAGGAGGGGAAGTGGAAGACGTCCCTCCAGCTGGTGGGGATCATCTCCCTGTGCGTCCACTACGTGCACCCGCTGGACGTGGGCTTCCGCGTCGTCACCGTGGACTACAACCAGGTGGGCAAGGTGCTGGTGTACCTGTCCGGTGCGTTCTCCGTGTGGAGCGCGGTCGTCTACTTCCGCGCGTTCCTCAACATGCTCGCCCGCCGGGGCAGCACGGATCCGGATGCGAAAAGTGTTTGACGTGTCCGGGAGGCCTCTGTATATCGCACCCCACCTCCGGCGCGGCACCGACCGGCGGGTGGCAAGCAATACTGCGGTACCTGATGCGGGAATAGCTCAGCGGTAGAGCATCGCCTTGCCAAGGCGAGGGTCGAGGGTTCAAATCCCTTTTCCCGCTCCAAACGAAGCACGCAGCACCGCAGTACCTGATGCGGGAATAGCTCAGCGGTAGAGCATCGCCTTGCCAAGGCGAGGGTCGAGGGTTCAAATCCCTTTTCCCGCTCCAAATCAAAGGCCCTCTGGGAAACCAGGGGGCCTTTTTCTTTTCCAAAATGGCCTCGCGGAGGGGGCGCGAGGCCTGCCGAGCAGACGGGCTTTCGCGTGGATGGCAGGAGTCCCATGCCTGACACCTTCCGGGGGCATGAGGTATGGATGGCGCCGCATGCTTCGCAACCTCCGTGAGCTCTACCAGTACCGGGGCCTCCTGCTCAGCCTGACCCAGCGCGAGCTGAAGGCGCGGTACCGGAACTCGGTGCTCGGCTTCTTCTGGACGTTCCTCAACCCGATGCTCCAGATGGGCGTCTACTCGCTGCTGTTCACCGTCTACATGCGGCAGAACATCCCCGGGTACACGTTCTTCGTCTTCGTGGGGTTGCTCCCGTGGATCTGGTTCGCCACGTCGCTGGGGACTGGCGCCAGCGCCATCAGTGACCGGCGCGATCTGCTCACCAAGGTGCGCTTCCCCGCCCAGGTGCTGCCGGCCACGGTGGTGGTGACCAACCTGTGCAACTACGTGCTGTCCCTGCCGCTGATGGTGGGGCTGGGGTTGGTCCTGGGCTACGTGCCCACCTGGCACGTGGTGGCCTTCCCGGTGGTGCTGCTCACCCAGCTGTGCATGACGGTGGCGCTGGTCTACATCGTGTCCGCGCTCAACGTGACGTTCCGGGACCTGCAGCAGATCATCGCCAACCTGCTGACGATGTGGTTCTTCGTCACGCCGGTCTTCTACCGGGTGGACTCGCTGCCGGAAGCGGTCCGGGCGCCGGTCGTGCTGCTCAACCCCATGGGGGTCATGGTGACGTCCTACCAGGCCATCTTCTACGAACACCAGCTGCCGCAGCCCGGCCCGCTCCTGATGTGGTTGGGCATCTCCCTGGCGCTGCTGTGGATCGCGGCGGGCATCTTCGAGCGCCGTCGCGAGGACTTCGCGGAGTTCATATGACCAGCGCCATCGCGTCTCCGGACGCCATCGTGCTCCGCAACGTGGTGAAGCGCTTCCGGAAGAGCACCATCCGGCGCGAGTACACCACCATCAAGTCGGAGCTCATCCGCCTCCTTCGCGGCCAGCGCGAAACGGACGGCAAGTCCATGATCGAAGCGCTCCGGGGCATTGACCTGGTGGTGCCCCGCGGCAAGACGGTGGGCATCATCGGGCGCAACGGTTCCGGCAAGAGCACGCTGCTCAAGCTCATCACCGGCATCTACACGCCCACCACGGGCACCATCGACATCAACGGGCGCATCAGCGCGCTGTTGGACCTGGGCGCGGGCTTCCACCCGGACTTCTCCGGCCGGGAGAACATCCTCATCAACGGCATCATCCTGGGGATGTCGCGCGCGGAGGTGAAGGCGCGGATGGAGGAGATCATCGCCTTCAGCGAGCTGGGCGACTTCATCGACGAGCCGGTGCGCACCTACTCCAGCGGCATGTACATGCGCCTGGCGTTCTCCGTGGCCACGCACGTGGATCCGGACATCCTCATCATCGATGAGATCCTCGCCGTCGGTGACGAGCACTTCGGCAAGAAGAGCCTGGCGAAGATGACGGAGTTCAAGCGGGCCGGGAAGACCATCGTCATCGTCACCCACGACCTGGGGACGCTGGAGCGCTGGTGCGACCTGGGCGCGTGGATCGACGCCGGACGCATCCGTGAGTTCGGTCCGCCCGCGGACGTCATCCGCAGCTACCGCCGCGCGGTGGCGCTGGCGGAGGAGCGCGGCATGGCCATGGAGTCGCCCGCGCTGGCGTCGGACGGCGGCGCGCTGCCGTCGCTGGCGTCGCCCCAGGGCGAAGCGTCTCCGCTCACCGTGGATGCGGTGCGGCTGAGGGGCCGGGACGGCGGGGCGGTGGAGTTCGTGGACACCGAGGACGGCCTGGAGCTGAGCGTGGCGTACACCGCGCGCACGCCCGCGCCGGAGCTGGGCCTGGGGCTGGAGCTCACCCGGGCGGACGGGGTGCTGATGCACGCCACGGACACGTTCGCGGAGGAGGTGCCCTTCTGCGCGGCGGTGGCCGGCAGCGGGACGGTGCGCTTCGTGGTGGACCGGCTGGGCCTCACCGCGGGGCGCTACGCGTTCACGGTGGTGGTGCGCGACCGGGCGGGGCAGGTGCGGGAGAAGCGTGAGGAGGCATGCTCCTTCGAGGTGCGCTCCAGCGTGCAGGACGGAGGCGTGACGCGGCCTCCGCACCGGTGGATCGTGGAGGGCGCCGCGGCTCGCGTGGCGCCAGTGCGAGACGTCGGCTCGTGAGCGGCCCTGCTTCGGCGAATGGGGGGAGGCCGGGCATCTGGCTGGGCATCGTGCTTTACCGGAACCCGGAGCGGGAGCTGGAGCGACTGTGGGAGTCGCTCCGGTGGAACCGCGAGGCTCCGGGTGCGCCCGCGTTCCGGGTCGCGTGGCTGGACAACTCGCCGGACGACTCGCTGCGCGCGCGGGTGATGCGGTTGGACGCGGACGCGGACTACCGGCACGCCGGGAGGAACCTGGGCTTCGGGGCCGCGCACAACCGGATGATGGCGGAGGCCTTCGGCTCAGGCGGGGCGCGGTACTACGTCTGCGTGAACCCGGATGGGCTCTTGCATCCGGACTGCGTGCGGGAGCTTGCGCGTGAGGCGGATCAGCGGGCGGACACGGGGCTGGTGGAGGCCCGGCTGTTTCCGGACGAGCACCCCAAGCCGTACCATCCGTCCACGGGCGAGACGCCCTGGTGCAGCGGCTGCGTGCTGCTGGTGACGAAGAAGCTGCACGCGCGGGTGGGTGGCTTCGACGAGCGCTTCTTCATGTACTGCGAGGACGTGGATCTGTCGTGGCGAGCGAGGGCGTCCGGGTTGTCCATCCGGGTGGCGCCCTCCGCGCTGGTGCACCACTACACCGTCACCCGGGAGGAGAGCCCGGTGCGCGAGCAGATGGTCCGCCGCAGCGCGGCCCTGCTCGGGGCGAAGTACGGTGACGCGGCCTTCATGAATGCCCGCCTGCGGGAGTACGCGCAGCTGGGCGGCGAGCCATTCCAGACGCCCGACATCCTCAAGCCCGGGCGGAAGCTCGCGGGCATCGCGAACTTCAGGCACCACCTGGAGTTCGCTCGGAGGCGCTGGTGAACGCTCTATCCGAAGAGGCGCCCCCGTCCGCCGCGTCCGAGCGGTGGATGGCGCTGGTGTTGTCGCGTGCGCGCGCGGGCGCGGTGGTGAGTCTGGTGGGCGCGTCGCCAGCGCTGGCGGAGGCCCTGCGGGCGCGGGGCGGCTCCGTGCGGGAGCTGCCAGGGCCGGAGTGGAAGCGGGGCAAGGGACCCGCGCCGACGCTGGTGGTGCTGGAGGGCGACGCGGTCGAGCGGGTGCTGGAGGACGGGCTGGAGGCGCTGCGGCGCGAGGCGCCGGGGGCGGAGCTGGTGTTCGGCCTGCGCAACGCGGGCTCGGCGCGGGCGTTGATGGGCGCGCTGACGGGGGAGTCGCCGGTGCGCGCGGGGCTCTCCGAGCAGCGGATGCTGCGGCGGCTGGCCGAGGCGGGCTACCGGGTGGCGCACCGTGAGGTGGTTCCGTGCGCGTCCGGAGGCACGGCGCTGGCGGAGGACACCGCGCAGGCGCTGCGGGCGGTGCTGGCCCAGCTGTCGCCGTCCACGCAGGTGGAGGAGGGGCTCTACGTCGCGGTGCCGGACGGGCCCGTGCGCGCGCCAGTGGCGGGGTTGCTCAGCGTCGTCGTCACGGTGGAGCCGGGGACGCGGGACTCGGCGCTCGACGAGACCCTCTTCGCGCTGGCCTGTCAGGAGCAGCAGCCGCTGGAGTTGCTGCTCGCGGCGCCCGAGGGCGTGGACCTGTCCGGTGCGGAGGCGGCGCTGGAGCGCTACGGCAGGCTGGGGTCGTTCCAGGCGCGCACCGTGCGAGCGCCCGCGGGAGCCCTGTACGTGGAGGCCGTGCGCGAGGCCCGGGGACAGTACCTGGCGTTCGTGGATGCGCGGTGCGTGGTGTACCCGCGTCACTACGTGGAGTTGGTGCGCGCGCTCCAGACGGGCCACGAGGCCTGGGCGTTGGCGCGCGCGTTCCGCACCGAGTGGGCATCCGGTGAGGGGGCTCCTCCCTACGTGCGCGCGAAGGTGCCGTTCCCACTGGGCGACCGGCTGGAGGTGGAGCACCTGGTGGTCCATCCGGAGCTCGTCCACGCGATGGTCATCGACCGTCATCGCATCGGGCCCTTCCCGGTGGCGATGGAAACGGGACTCGGGGACCTGCCCGCGAGGCTGGGGGCGCTGTTTCCGCCGGTGTTCGTGGCAGGCATCGCCTCGTGCGAGGTGCGGGGGCCGCGCGAGCCGCCGGCCGTCGCCGTGGCTCCGGGGACGTGGCTGGTGCGCCCCCTGGAGTCCTGGGTGGACGCCGTGGCGCGGATCCGCAACGAGACGCTCCAGGCCCGTGAGTTCCGCCACCGGGTGGTGGATGCGTTGAATGCCCGCGTGCACGACATCCCCTGGGTCCACGGCACGCTCAAGGCCCTGGCGAACCGGATCAAATCCGGCAGCGGACGCTGAGACGATGAGTGCCGCCGACAGTGACGGCCCTCGTGGTCCGCGAGAGACGCAAGGCGTCGAGGCCGTGTCGTTGGACCCGGCTGACCGGGAGCCATCCTCCGTTGCCGCAGCCGCGACGTTGGACATGGCCGACCGGAAGCCGTCCTCTGCCGTGCCGACCGCGTCAGGATCTCCCACCGGCCGGGCGCATCCGCCTCACGATGTCTTCGTCGAGGTGCTGGGCTTCGACGTACCGCAGTCGCACCGTGCGCGCTGGGGCCCGGTCATCACCGCCGCCAAGCGCTGGGGGACGCGGGGGCTTTCGCCCTTGCAGCGGTGGGTGCTGGACCGCCAGCTGCGCTTCGACCTGCGGCTGCGGGCGTTGATCCGGCAGCCGGAACGGACGCTGCCGGAGTTGGCCCGCGAGGAACTCTCACGACTCGCGGATCCGCGGCCTGTGGGCGCGGTGGGCCGGTGGCTTCCCTGCGTACCTGGGCTGGAGGCGCAGCGGGCCTGGAACCTCGCGGTCGTGGCCCTGCTCTCCGGCGCCGGATGGCCCCTTCGGACCGAGGGCGCCGCCGAGGCACTGGACGCGCTGGAAGCCCGATGCGACGTGCTGTCGCAAGAGGCCGGCGCAGTGGGCCTGCCCCTGTGGCGCGAGCTGTGGCGGCGGCAGGTCGCCTTCAATCACGCGACCGTCCGCCTGTTGCGGCACCTGCTGGGCGCGGCCCGTCCCGCAGTGCTCTTTCCCGCTCCAGAGACGTACACGCGCGAAGCCCTGGCGCTGGAAACCCGCGAGGTCCGCGATGCGACGGCCGCGCTTGCCCGGCTGGAGCGCCAGCCTCGGATCAGCCTGGTCACGCCCGCCTGGGAGACACCGGTGGACGTCCTCCGCGCATGCGTCGCGTCCGTGCGCGCACAGGTGTACCCGCACTGGGAGCTGTGCATCGTGGACGACGGCTCGCGCTCGGCGGCGGTGGCGGACGCGCTGCGAGAGGCCGCGGCCGGCGACGCGCGGATCCGCTTCGCGCGGCTGGAGTCGAACCAGGGCATCGCCCGCGCGACCAACGCCGCACTGGCCCTGGCCACCGGGGAGTACGTGGGCTTCCTCGACCACGACGACCTGCTGGCGCCGCACGCGTTGGCCGAGGTCGCGCTGCGGCTCGGTGAAACGCCGGACGCGGACGTCGTCTACTCGGACGAGGACAAGGTGGACGCTCGGGGGCTGCGCTTCGCGCCCTACCTGAAGCCCGCGCTGTCCCCGGAGCTGCTCCGCGCGGTGAACTACGTGTGCCACTTCCTCGTGGTGCGTGCATCGCTGCTGCGCGAGGTGGGAGGCATCCGCCCGGGCTTCGAAGGGGCGCAGGACCATGACCTGCTCCTGCGCCTGATGGAGCGCACGCGGCGCTTCGAGCACATCCCCCGCGTGCTCTACCACTGGCGGACGCTGCCCGGCTCCACGGCCACGGACGCCAGCGCGAAGCCCGCGGCCTCCGAAGCGGGCCGCAGGGCCGTGGCGGAGCACCTGTCGCGGATGGGGGAGGGCGGCTCGGCGGAGACCGTCGCGCCAGGGCTGTACCGGACCCGCCACCCGCTCGTGGGCCGTCCGCGGGTGTCGGTGCTGCTTTCGGAATCGCCCACCGAGGCCGAGCTCGCGGCGCTCCTCGCCTTCACGGACGACCTGGACGTGGAGGTCCGCGTCCCTGTTTCGTCTCCAGGCGCTTCCTCCACCGGCAACGCCATCCACGTCCAGGTGGACGCGGCCGCGACCCCGGGCGCCGTGGCGAACCAGTTGCTACGCGAGGCCCGGGGCGACCTCATCCTCGTCCTGGAGGCAGGCACGCTCCCGACCGGACCGGGGTGGCTGAGGGAGCTCGCGTCACAGGCCTCGCGCACCGGCGTCGGCGTGGTGGGCGCGCGCATCGTCTCTCCCGCGGGGCAGGTGCTGGAGGCAGGGCTGCGCTTCGACGCCGAGGGCCGGGTGCTGCGCCCCTTCGCGGGGCTGTTCGATCCCACGCTCGGCGCGTTCGGCGGCTCGCATTGGCCTCGCGACGTGCGCGCCGTCTCCAGCGCCTGCGCGATGATCCGCCGCGAGGTCCTGGAGTCACTCGGAGGTTGGGACGCGGCCTTCACGTCCGACGAGGCACGGGGCGTGGACCTGTGCCTGCGCGCGAGCGAAGCCGGGCTGCGCGTCCTCTACGCACCCCACGCGCGACTCGTGCGCACCCGTTCGCGGGAGGGAGCACTCGCGGCGACCCACGACGCCGGGCGGCTGCGTGAAGCGTGGGTGCGCGCGGGACGGACCGACCCCTCCAGCCATCCGCGCCTCGACTTCGTCCAGACAGCGTAGAAAAGAACAACGAACGCGCTTCCTCCCCCGTGGAGCGAGCGGCCTGCCAGTCTTGACGCTCCCGGAGGGGGATGACATGGAGGACATCCGCCAAGGAGGGGGGGCGTGCCTTGCCTGTCGCGAGGGTCTGCCTTCCGGACGTCACGAACATGCATTCACAGCTCAATCCCCTGGAACACCCCCTCTGCCTCACGCAGCCCCTGCGGCTGCTGGCCTCCTCCGCCTGGGTGGAGCACGTCCCGTTCGCGATGTTCCTGGTGGACCTGCTGCGTCCCGCGACTCTGGTGGAGCTGGGCACGCACACGGGAGTGTCCTACTCCGCGTTCTGTCAGGCGGTGGACGCGCTGAAGCTGGAGACGCGCTGCCACGCGGTGGACACGTGGAAGGGCGACTCGCAGGCGGGCTTCTACGGGCCGGAGGTGCTCGCGGACCTGCGCGCGCACCATGACCCGCGCTACAGCCGGTTCTCCCAGCTGCATGCGATGACCTTCGACGAGGCCCTGAGCCAGTTCGCGGACGGCACCGTCGACCTGCTCCACATCGATGGCTGCCACGAATACGAGCAGGTGAAGGCGGACTTCGAGCGCTGGCGCCCCAAGATGAGCGCGCGCGGCGTCATCCTCTTCCACGACACCCAGGTGCGCGAGCGCAACTTCGGCGTCTGGCGGCTGTGGGAGGAGATCCAGGGCCAGCATCCCTCCTTCGAGTTCGAGCACGGCTTCGGTCTGGGCGTGCTCTCCGTGGGCCCGGAGCAGCCGGAAGGGATGGTGGCCCTGACGAGCACCCGCGACGCGGAGCGCGAACACCTGCGGCAGGCCTTCGCCACGCTGGGCGGGCGCCTGACGCTCCTGCTGCACCAGCAGCAGCTGCGCGACGCCTACGGACAGAAGGAACAGCAGGCCGCGGACCACGCGCGTCAGGCGCAGCAGCTCCAGGCGGAGCTGGACGCCGCCCGTGAAGCGGCACGCGACGCCGCGAGCACCCTGCGCGAGACCGAAGGCCGGCTCGCGCGGCTGGGCCTGGCCCAGCGGATGCTCCAGGACGAGCTGGGCCGCAAGAACGCCCGCATCCACGAACTGGATGCGCACGTGTCGCGCCAGGGCTCGGAGCTGGCGCACATCAACGGCAGCCTCGCCTGGAAGGCCATCAACCGCTACTGGGCCATGCGCGAGCGCGTGCTGCCCCCCGGCACGAAGCGCGGCCACTACTACCAGAAGAGCAAGGGCACGCTGCACAAGGTGGGCGCGAAGCTGATCCGGCTGCCCGCGAAGCAGGGCGCGCTCCAGGCGCTGCGCGCCGCCAAGGCCGCCCTCACGCCAAGCACTCCCGTCGCCCCCGCCGCGCCGGTCATCGCCCCGGCCCCGAGCGCGCCGCCCGCGCCCCCGTCTCCGTGGACCGTGCCGCTGACGCAGGTCTCCCAGTCCAGCAAGGGACAGCGCATCCTGATCATCGCGGAGCTGTCGCTGCCCCAGTGCAAGCGCTACCGCGTGGACCAGAAGGTCGCCATGTTCCACCGGCTCGGGTACGACGTCACCGTCGTGAACTGGCACGACCACGCGGAGTGCAAGGCCGCGCTCCAGTTCCACGGCCTGGTCATCTACTACCGCGTGCCCGCCTATCCCGCCGTGGAGGAGCTGCTGGCGGAGACCCGGCGCCTGGGCCTCCCGCACTTCTTCGACGTCGACGACCTCATCTTCGACGTGGAGCAGTACGAGAAGAACTCCAACGTGCTGCGGCTGCCCGCCGCCGAGCGCGAGCTGCTGATCAACGGCGTGCGGCAATACCGCAGGGCGCTCAGCCTGAGTGAGAACGCCATCGCCAGCACGCCCACCCTGGCGAGGGAGATGGCCAAGGCCAACTCCGGCAAGGTCTACATCGTCGAGAACTGCCTGGACGACGTCATCCTGGAGGTGGCGAAGGAGATGGATGCGCGCCCGCCCGCGGTGAATCCGGACTGGGTCACCATCGGCTACGGCAGTGGAACGCGCACGCACGACGCCGACTTCACCATCGCCGCCGACGCCATCATCGCGGTGATGGAGCGCCACCCGAACGTGCGCCTGGCCATCCACGGCTACCTGGAGCTGCCGGAGGGCTTCAAGCGCTTCTCCGACCGCATCTTCCGCATCCCGTTCCTGGACGCGGAAGACTACCTGCGCGCGCTCGCGTCCTGGCAGATCTCCATCGCGCCGCTGGAGCCGACGGTCTTCAACGAAGCCAAGAGCAACATCAAGTTCATCGAGGCGTCCGTCTTCCGCGTGCCCACGGTGTGCTCCAGCACCGCGCCGTTCCGGGAGATCCTCGAACACGGCCGCAACGGCTTCCTCGCCACCACCCGCGAGGAGTGGGAGTCCGCGCTGTCCGCGCTGGTTCAGGACGCGTCGCTGCGCAAGCGCACGGGCGAGGAGGCCCACCGCAGCGTGATGGCGCGCTACCACCCCGCGGTGGTCGCCACGGAGCGGCTCCAGCCCATCCTCCAGCACCTGCCGCCCGCGCCGCCGCCGCGCCTCAAGGTGCTGGCGGTCAACGTGCTCTTCGCGCCCTTGAGCTTCGGCGGGGCCACCATCGTCGCGGAGCAGGTGTCGGACCGGCTGAAGGCGGAGGGCTGCGACGTCACCGTGTTCACCGGCATCGTGGGCTCGACGCTGCCGGACTACTCGGTGGTGCGCTACGAGGCGATGGGCCTGCCGGTCATCGCCACCAAGGTGCCGTCCCTCACCGACCGCGCCCAGGAGTACCAGAACCCGCGCATGGGGGAGACCTTCACCCAGGTGCTCAAGTCGGTGCGCCCGGACGTGGTGCACTTCCACTCCATCCAGCTCCTGAGCTCCACGCTCGCCACCGCGTGCGCCGCGGAGGGCATCCCGTACACCATCACGCTCCATGACGCGTGGTGGCTGTGCGAGCGGCAGTTCATGGTCCGCGAGGACAACTCGTACTGCGACCAGAAGGCCATCGACCTGCGCGTGTGCTCCAAGTGCATGCCGGACTCGCGCTACACCTTCAAGCGCACGTTCGCCCTGCGCAAGGTGCTGGATGGCGCGGCCCTGCTGATGACGCCCAGCGAGTTCCAGCGCCAGCTCTACATCGCCAACGGCATCGCGCCGGAGCGCATCGTCGTGAACAAGAACGGCGTGCTGATGCCCGGCCGGGAGCGCGCCGCGCGCCCCGCGAACGCCCCGGTGCGCTTCGCCTACCTGGGCGGCCGCGCGGTGCACAAGGGGTACTTCTGGCTCAAGGACATCCTGGAGTCGGTGCCGGACTCCAACTGGGTCCTGAAGATGACGGACATCCAGCTGCGCCTGGGGCCCGCCGCCATCGACGCGAAGGAATGGAAGGTGAAGGGGCAGGTGGAGGTGGTGCCTCCGTATGATCAGGACGGCCTGGACGCCTTCTTCGACGGCGTGGACGTGCTGCTGATGCCCTCGCAGTGGAAGGAGAGCTTCGGGTTGGCGGTGCGCGAGGCCCTGGCCCGCAACGTGTGGGTGGTCACCACGGCGTCGGGCGGCGTCAGCGAGGACATCGTGGATGGCGTCAACGGCAACGTCCTGGCCATTGGCGACGCCGACGGCTACCGCCGCGTGCTGCGCGACCTGATGGCCCACCCGGAGCGTCTGGCGCGGTACCAGAACCCGCATCGCGCCGCCGTGCGCGACTACGTGACCCAGGCCCGCGAGCTCCACGGGTTCCTGGCTGGCCTCGTAACCACGCCCGCCGCGCGAAGCACGCCCCGCGCGACCACCAACGCCTCGGCCACCCAGCGCTGAACCGCGGGGGCGGAGGCCGGAAGTGACGAAACCCCGGCCCGGCTCCTACGCCGGGCCGTAGTAGCGCTGGTACACCGTGGTGATCGTCACCGCCGCGGTGAGCACGATGAAGCCGGCGATGAGCACCGGCTTGAAGCGCGTCAGCCCGCGCGGCACCCAGGCGGGCGGGGCCAGCGCCACCACCAGCAGCGGCGCGTAGGGCAGCAGGTAGCGGCCCTGCACTCCGTCCACGTGGTTCGCGCCCGGCGCCGTCCACGCCAGGTACAGCATGGCCTGGATGGCCAGCACGCCCGCCGCCGCCACGCCCAGCGCCACCGCGCGCTCGCGCCAGCCCACCTTCGGCGCGTCCTTGTCCGCGTCCAGCGCCATCACCCCGAAGAGCAGCGCGGCCAGGGCGAAGAGGGCGGGGCGGGGCACCGGCGTGTCCAGCCAGCCCAGAATGCCGCCGCCCTGGTGCAGGAAGTCCGGCAGCTTCTTCCAGAAGTCACTCACCAGCACGCCCAGCACCTGGAAGGGGTGCGCGCGCACGTGGGCCACCTGCGCCACCACCTCGCTGGGCCGGAAGATGTCCCGCACCGTGGAGGACCACGCGAACTGGAGCAGCGCGGGCACGGCGACGATGGCGGCCAGGGCCAGGGCGTAGCGGCCGCGCGTCCCCAGCCGGGCGAGCGGCAGCAGCAGGAACACCAGCGACAGCGGCAGGTAGGCCTGCTTGCACAGCGCCACGAACACCGCGCTCGCCAGGAGCAGCCCCAGCTGCTTCGCGCCCAGGGGCCCCTCGTGCGCGAACGTGAAGTGCAGCGACAGCGCCACCAGCAGCAGGCACGCGGACATCGTGATGGGATCCGCGGACACGGACGCGCGCTGGAAGAGCACCATGGGCGTGAGCGCCAGCAGCGCGAAGGCCCACCGCTGGAAGGGCATCAGGCGCAGCGCCACCGCGGTGAGCACCAGCGCCACCAGCATGTTGGCCAGCCGGCCCGCCCATAGCACCACCACCGGGGGAGCCTCCAACAGCCGCGCGGGCGCCATGCCCAGCGACTGCGGGAAGTAGACCAGCGGGAAGTAGATGGAGGACGCGGCGAAGCCCCACTCCTGGGTGTCCTGGGGCGCCAGCGCCGCGTGCATCGCCTCGCGCAGGCGCTGCCGGTCCTGGCGCGCCCCGGGATTGCCGCCCACGCCCGCGGACACGTCCTGCGCCACCCGCACGATGCTGCGCGGGAGCTGCCCGCCCGCGTCACCTCCAGGAATCCGCGTGGCCGTCAGCTGCCCCTGGGAGACCTGGTACGCGCGGTAGAAGTGCGCCGGCTCGTCCGCCACCTGGAACGGGGGCGTGAGGAAGCTCAGCACCGCGCCCAGCACGGCGGCCACGATGAGGAAGGCCACGACGGGCGCGATGAAGAACGGACGCAGCGGGGACGGGGACGGTGAAGACGGAAGCATGGAGCTCGGATGGGGCCCGGTGGGCCCTCAGACGGCGTGCGAGTCGCGCCGGGCTGCGACGGCGGGGGAGATGGCTTCAGGACGGGGCTGCGCCCGCGCGGCGCGCTCGGCCTCCGCGGAGGTGAGCAGGGCGACCTCCTGGGCCAGCCGCTTGAGCTGCTGGCGCTGGTCGGCCACCTGGAGGCTCAGCCGGTACACCAGCCACATGAGGCACGACAGGGCGATGAAGAAGAGGGCGGACGGGGCGTAGTAGATGCCCATCGCCGTCGCCAGCGCGTCGATGCCGTGGCGCCACAGCGACAGGCCCGCGATGGCCACCGCCACCAGCAGCCACGCGAAGGTGTGCCGCTCGCTGGTGCGCCGGCCCCGGGCCGACCACAGGACGCTGAAGGCGAAGGCGGCCGCGAAGGCCACGCCAATGAGGCTGGAGCGAAACATGGGAATCAGACGGGACGGACCCGCTCCATGAGCAGGGCGAAGGACACCTTCGCCATGTAGAAGGCCGACTTCCACGGCGTCAGCGAGCTGGTGCCGGTGAGGCGCGGCCGCATGCGCACCGGCACCTCCGCGATGGCGAAGCCCTGCCGCGCCGCCATCAGCACGCTCTCCGGCTCCGGGTAGTCATGCGGGTGGACGCGCGCGAAGAAGCGGATCGCCTGCGGACCGAAGCCCCGGAAGCCGGAGGTGGGGTCGGTGATGCGGTGGCGGCTCAGCGAGGACAGGAGGCCCGCCAGGAACCGGTTGCCGAAGCGGCGCAGCCACGTGGAGCGGAAGCTGGTGACGCCCGCGAAGCGGCTGCCGATGACCAGCTCCACGCCCGACTGGAGCGCCTCGCGCAGCGCGGGCACGGACGCTGGATCATGCTGGCCGTCGCCGTCCATGCGGATGACGTGGTCGTACCCGTTGCGGGACGCGAACAGCAGGCCGCTGGCCTCGCCCGCGGCGACGCCCAGGTTGAAGGGATGGCTGAGCACGCGCGCTCCGCCATCCCGCGCGCGCTGCGCCGTGGCGTCGCGGGAACCGTCATCCACGACGAGCACGTCGAACTCCGGCAGCGCTTCGCGCAGCTCCGCCACCGTCGAGCCGATGCACTCCTCTTCGTTGAAGGCCAGCAACACGATGAGGCCCTGTCGGGTGTCCATTCAGCCCCCTCCTGCGTCTTCCGGGCCTTCTATCGTTTCACGGCACGCGGGAACAACCCGCTACGCCCGGTTCCCGCTCACGCGCGCGATGAAGATACCCGCATCCTCCAGGCTCAGGCCCCGGGCCACCGCGCCCAGCCCCTGGCCCGCCAGGGAGACGAGCGGCCGGGGGAGCCTCTTCAGGGCGTGCGCCCGGTCCGCCAGGCTGTCGGCCTCGAAGTCCAGGTCCCCGAAGGCGTCCACCAGCTCCAGCCCCACGCGCGGGAGCAGGGCCTTCATGGAGTCATGGGTGAAGTAGCTCTCGTGCGGAGGAAAGGTGCCCGCCTGGTAGAGCTGCTCGAACAGCCCCGACGAGGCCACACCGGCCATGGCGCGGGAGACGCGGTAGAGCAGGCCGCTGGCCACCGGCACCTTCAGCACCACCCACTCCAGCTCGGGCGCCAGCTGGGTGACGAGGTGGCGCACCATGTCCGTCAGGTGCGCGCCCGGGAAGTGCTCCACCACGTCCAGCAGCGTGAGGATGCGCGGACGGAAGGGCAGGTCCTGAAGGGGCAGGTGCCACTGTCCGCCCTCGGGAAGGGGCAGGCGCATGGCGGGGATGCCCGCGTCGCGCATCAGGTTGACGGACAGCTCGGAGATGTCCGCGCCGGACAGCTCCTGGACGCCCGCCTCGCGGCAGCCCTCCAGGAACCAGGCCCGGCCCGCGCCGAAGTCCAGGAGCCGCGAGGGCTGGGGGACGTGGCGGCGCAGGCGCTCGACGATGCGCCGGGCCTGGCGCTGGCGCGTGACGCGCAGCGAGTCCATGAAGCCGCCGCTGTCGTATTGCGCGTGGTAGTCGGCGGTGTTGCGCGGCGCGCGGTGGCTCGCCACGCGGTGGCCACAGCGCTCGCAGGTCTCCACGTCCAGCCGGGGCCCCTGGAAGGACGGTTGGAGCGAGGGCGAAGCACAGGCGGGACAGGAAGGGGCGGACATAGGGGGCGGCACCCTACCGCTTCCGCGCGTCCCCCGTCACGTGTCTGACAGGAGGGCTAGCGGCCACGGCGCCGCGAGGGCGCACGGCGCGGCGGCTCCTGAGCGGGCTCCTGCGAAGGCTCCGGCGATGGCTTCGGCGAAGGCTCCGACGGGGCCGGAGGCAGGCGCGAGGTCAGCTGCTCCAGCTGGCGCTCCACCTCCTGACGCCACAGGGACTGCGTGCGCGCCTGGACGCGCTGGTGCTCGTGGATGAGCGCGAGCGCGTCCAGGATGGCCTCGTTGAACTCCACCTGGCGCCGGAGCGCCTCGTTGATGAAGGGCTGGAACGCCAGCCGGAAGGCGCGCTTGGCCATCACCAGCGCGGGCCCCACCAGGGGCCGGTGGGACGAGGGCGGATCCGCGTAGCGCGCGTCGCGCTTCAGCCGCGCGCCCTCCAGGAACGTGGGCCACGCGGAGCTGGGGGGCTGGGCCTGGGTGGCGGCGAGGCGTCGGCGCAGCGCCTCCACCTTCTCGGGCTCGGGCGTGGGCAGCCGCTCCAGGGACTCCAGCACCGCCTTCACGGTGGGGTCGTCGGTGATGAGGTCCTCAGCGCGCATGCGGGTGTCCTCCCACGTCCAGCTCTCTTGCCAGCTCCGCCGCCAGCGACGTCAGGTCGCGCCCCGGGGTGAGCTCCCACAGCCTCTTTCCCAGGACCTGGCGGACGCCCGCGTCCGGCGCGCGGCGGGGCTCCCAGACGCCCGCGACGCGCGTGTCCGCCGGCAGCCGCGACACCGTGCGCCGGGCCACCTCTTCACCGGCCCCCGCGAACAGCAACGGCCCGGAGGCGCACCGCACGCCCGTCTCCAGGGACGACGACGGCGGGCTGACCCCGTCCAACCCGAAGGTGGGCTCGTCCGGCGTGAAGCGCCGCACCCGCGTCACACCCTCGCGCTCATCGCCCGGGGCCAGCTGCAGGGGCAGCACCTGCCGGCGCACCGTCCACAGGCTCGCGTCCGGCAGCCGGTCCACCACCGCGCGCGCCAGCCGGGACATGGGCGCATCCGGCGCGGCGTCGAAGCCCGGGCACACGACGGTGACGGCGGGCCCGGCGGACGGACGGGGAGGGGGCGCGTCCCCCTGGAGGAAGGGCATGAGCGCCTCGCGCACCCGCTGGGCCACGGACTGCTGGTCCAGGGACGCCAGTCGCTGGCGCTGCGCCTCCACCACCCGTGAGCGCAGGGCGGGGTCGCGCTCCAGCACCGCCAGGAGCCCCGCCACCTGCGCGGGGTCGTCCGACAGGGTGGTGAGGCCCGCGCCGCCCATGGTCTCCGGCACCGCCGCGGCGCCGTAGGCCACCACCGGCACGCCCCGGTACATGGCCTCCAGGAGCGGCACGCCGAAGCCCTCGTGGCGGCTCATGGAGAGGTACGCGGTGGCGGAGGCGAAGCACGCGGACAGCTGGGCGGCGTCCACCCGCCCCAGGAACACCACGCGGTCCGGGCCCAGCTGCTCGCGCAGCGCCAGCACGGAGGCGTCATAGGGCGCGCTGCTGTAGAGCGTCCCGGCCACCAGCAGCCGGCTCTTGGGCTGGTACAGGCGCTGGTAGGCGGTGAAGACGCGCAGCACGTCCTCCAGCCGCTTGCTGGGCACGGTGCGGCCCACGAAGAGCACGTTGGAGCACCCGTCCTCCACCTGTTCGCGCAGGGCCGCGTCCGGCGGCACGTTGAACGCGTTCCAGTCCACCGCGAAGGGCAGGACGCTCGCGTCGGGGTACCCCGCGGCGGACAGTTCCTCCACGCTGAAGTGCGAGTACGCCCAGGCGTGCGTCACGTGCTCGCGCAGCTGGAGCAGCTCGTCGCGCGCCAGCATGCAGCCGCGGGCGACGTGGCGGTCCGTCCCCTCGAAGAACCGCGCGGGGGTGACGTTGTGGTACAGCAGCGCCTTGCGCCCCTTCGCCTTGGCCACGAGCGGCACCAGCCGCGACTCGAAGCTGTGGTGGACGAGCAGCGCCGTGTCCCGGCCCGCGTCGCGCGCGTACTCGAGCGCGGGGCGCACATCGTCCCGGCACGCCTCGTCCCACTGCTCCGCGTAGATCTCCGACGCGTACCCCCATCCGCGCAGGAGGTCGCGCAGGTAGCGCACCTGGTTGCCCACGGCGTCGCCCCAGGCCAGCCGCGGTACGAGCTGGTGGACCGCTCCGGCGCCCGAGGACGCGGTCCCTCGCTTGCTGTTCCAGAGGCTCACGTTGGGCAAGGCATTTACCCCTGGCCCGCACCGGCCACAAGTGGTCGCGCGCGTGCCTTGACGGGGATCCGTCCCTCCGCTACGGAGGGCGCTTTCTCCCGACGTACGAGTGGTGGCGTGTCAATGAACGTCCTGGTGACAGGGGGCTGCGGCTTCATCGGCTCCAACCTGGTGAAGTACCTCCGCCGCGAACGGCCTGACTGGAAGATCGTCAACCTCGACAAGCTCACGTACGCGGGCAACCTCGAGACCCTCGCCGACCTGGAAGGTGACCCGCGGCACGTCTTCGTGCGCGGTGACATCGCCAACCGGGAGCTGGTGGAACACCTCATCGTCCAGCACGGCATCGACGCGGTGATGCACCTGGCGGCCGAAAGCCACGTGGACCGCTCCATCCTGGGCCCGGAGGTGTTCATCCACACCAACGTGCTGGGCACCCAGCAGCTGCTGGAGGCCTGCCGCGCCCGGGGCGTGAAGCGCTTCCTGATGGTCTCCACCGACGAGGTCTACGGCTCGCTGGGCCCCACGGGCGCCTTCACGGAGACCTCTCCGCTGCAGCCCTCCAGCCCGTACTCCGCCTCCAAGACGTCCTCGGACCTGGTCGCGCTGGCCTACCACCACACCTTCAAGATGGACGTGGTGGTGACGCGCTGCTCGAACAACTACGGCCGCTACCAGTTCCCGGAGAAGCTCATCCCGCTGATGGTGGTGAACGCGCTGCACGACAAGCCGCTGCCCGTCTACGGCGACGGCGCCAACGTGCGCGACTGGCTCCACGTGGAGGACCACTGCCAGGGCCTGCTGGTGGCGCTGGAGAAGGGCCGCGCGGGCGAGGTCTACAACATCGGCGGCGGCTCCGAGCGGCGCAACATCGAGATCGTCAAGGGCATCCTCGGCCTCCTGAAGAAGCCCGAGTCCCTCATCCAGTACGTGGCGGACCGGCCCGGCCATGACCGCCGCTACGCCATCGACCCCACGAAGATCCGCACGGAGCTGGGCTATCAGCCGAAGCACACCTTCGAGCAGGGGCTGGCGGAGACGGTGACCTGGTACGTGGAGAACCGCGCCTGGTGGGAGCGCGTCACGAGCGGCGCCTACCGCCAGTACTTCGACACCCAGTACAAGGCCCGTCTGCAGGGGCGGGGTTAGCGTCATGCGCTTTGTCGTCACGGGGGCCAACGGTCTGGTGGGCAGCCGCGTCTGCGCGCAGCTGACCGAGCGCGGGCATGAAGTCGTGGGCCTGGGGCGCGGTCCCCGGCGCACGGGCGGCACGCACGGCTACGTGGAGGTGGACCTCACGCGCGAGCAGGACGTGGCCGCGGCCATCGCCCAGGCCCGTCCGGAGGCCATCATCCACCCCGCGTCCATGACGGAGGTGGACGCGTGTGAGAAGGACCCGGACGCGGCCTACGCGGCGAACGTCCACGCCACGGCGGCGGTGGCCCGGGCGGCGAAGCTCGCGGGCGCGCACCTGGTGCACGTCTCCACGGACTACGTCTTCGACGGGGACGCGGGGCCGTATTCCGAGGACGCGCTGCCCAACCCCCGCGGCGTGTACGCGCTGACCAAGCACATGGCCGAGCAGGCCGCGCGCGTCTTCGCGCCGGGCTGTGCCATCGCGCGCACCGCGGTGGTCTACGGCTGGCCCGCGGCGGGACGTCCCAACTTCGGGGCGTGGCTGGTGGGAGCCCTGGAGAAGGGCCAGCCGGTGAAGCTCTTCGAGGACCAGGTGGTGTCCCCCAGCTTCGCGGACAGCGTGGCCGCCATGCTGGTGGAGCTGGGCGAGCGGCGGCTCGGCGGGGTGTGGAACACCTGCGGCGGCACGGTCATCGACCGGGTGGGCTTCGGCCGGGCGCTCTGCGAGGTGTTCGGCTTCGACGCGTCGCTGATCACGCCCACGCGCATGGCGGACCTGAAGCTGGCCAGCCCCCGTCCGCTGCGCAGCGGCCTCAAGACGGACAAGGTGCGCACGGAGCTGAAGGCCCAACCGCTGGAGCTGGCGGAGTCCCTGGCGCGCTTCCACGCGGCCTGGAAGGCGCACCGCGCCGGTTGAGCATCCGCGCGTGGCGGCACGGCCGCGCGCAACCGTTTCGCGGCCGCGCCGTGGAACACAGGGGAGAACGCATGAAGGGAATCGTTCTGGCCGGGGGTTCGGGCACGCGCCTGTACCCGCTGACGCGCGTGGTGAGCAAGCAGCTGTTGCCCGTCTACGACAAGCCGATGATCTACTACCCGCTGACGACGCTGATGCTGGCGGGCATCCGGGAGATCCTCGTCATCTCCACGCCGCAGGACCTGCCGCGCTTTCGCGAGCTGCTGGGCGACGGAGAGCAGTGGGGCATCCGCCTCCAGTACGCCGAGCAGCCGCGCCCGGAGGGCCTGGCGCAGGCGTTCGTCATCGGCCGGGACTTCGTGGGCAACGACCCCGTGTCGCTCATCCTGGGGGACAACATCTTCTACGGCCACGGCATGGGGGAGCTCACCCAGCGCGCGTCGAAGCGGACGCAGGGCGCCACGGTGTTCGGCTACTACGTGAAGGATCCGGAGCGCTACGGCGTGGTGGAGCTCAACGCCCAGCACCAGGCCGTCAGCATCGAGGAGAAGCCGGCCAAGCCCAAGTCGCACTACGCCGTCACCGGCCTGTACTTCTACGACAACCAGGTCATCGACATCGCGGCGAACCTCAAGCCGGGCAAGCGCGGCGAGTATGAAATCACCGACGTCAACGCGGAGTACCTGCGCCGCGGCCAGCTCAACGTGGAGCTGATGGGACGCGGCTACGCGTGGCTGGACACCGGCACGCACGAGTCGCTGATGCAGGCGTCCAACTACATCGAGATCATCGAGCGCCGTCAGGGCCTCAAGGTGGCCTGTCCGGAGGAGATCGCCTTCCGCATGGGCTACATCGACGAGCAGCGGCTGACGGCGCTGGCGGAGCCCATGCGCAAGAACGAGTACGGCCAGTACCTGTTGGATCTGGTGGAGAAGCGGGGGGCGGTGTCGTGAAGGTGACCCCGCTGGCGATTCCGGACGTCCTGCTCATCGAGCCGAAGGTGTTCGGCGACGACCGGGGCTTCTTCCTCGAGTCCTTCCACGCGAAGCGCTACGCGGACGTGGGCGTGGTCGGCCCGTTCGTGCAGGACAACCTGTCGCGCTCGGTGAAGGGCACGCTGCGAGGGCTGCACTTCCAGGAGCCGAACGCGCAGGGCAAGCTGGTCCAGTGCCTGGCGGGCGCGGTGTGGGACGTGGCCGTGGACATCCGCAAGGGGTCGCCCACGTTCGGCCGCTGGGTGGCCGCGGAGCTGACGGGCGAGAACAAGCACCAGCTCTGGGTGCCGGCGGGCTTCGCGCACGGGTTCTGCGTGGTGAGCGACTCGGCGGACTTCTTCTACAAGTGCACCGCCCTGTACTCCCCGGAGTCCGAGCGCAGCGTGGCCTGGAATGATCCGGACCTGGCCATCCCCTGGCCGGTGAAGGAGCCCCTGCTTTCACCGAAGGATCAGCGCGCGCCCCGACTGAAGGACGCGCCCGTGCTGCCTGTTTTCTGACGCGAAGGGCAGACGGGCAGGCGTGGGGCGGGGGGCTTGTCATTTCCCGCCTCCTGCGCGGTAAGCAGGCAGGGGGGCAGGCCTCGTCCCGAGGGAGGAAGCCAGCCGGGGGATGGAATGCCCAATCTCCTCCGAGGAGGAGACGCATGGTCCTGCCCGGCAGGGGAATGAGTTGGAAGGAGTTCTTCAAGTCCCTCAAGGATGAGTGGGGGCGCGACAACGTGGGCAACGTCGCGGGCGCGCTGACGTTCTCCGCCATCATGGCGCTGTTCCCGTTCCTGCTGTTCCTCGTGTCACTGGCCGGTGTGCTGATTGATCCGCACCAGGCGCAGCAGCTCATCCAGGAACTGTCGAAGGTTGCGCCCCAGGAGGTGACGAAGATCCTGGGCGAGCGGCTGGAGGCACTGGCGAGCAGCAATCCGGTGGGGTTGCTGACCATCGGTGGCGTGGGCGCCATCTGGGCGGCCTCCGGCGGTGTGGTGGCGCTGATGGACGCGCTCAACACGGTCTACGGCGTGACGGAGAAGCGCCCGTTCTGGAAGAAGCGCGGCATCGCCCTGCTGACGACGCTGGGCACGGCTGTCACGGTGGTGCTGGCGGCCCTCGTCGCCATCGTGACGCCGGCGATCGCGGGCAAGCTGGGCGAGCCGATCAACAGCGTGGTGCTGTGGCTGCGCATGCCGGTGGCGGGCATCCTGATGATGCTGCTGCTGGCGGTGCTCTACTACGTGCTGCCGGACGTGAAGCAGAAGTTCAAGTTCATCACCCCGGGCTCGGTGGTGAGCGTGGTCATCTGGGTGCTCGCCTCGTGGGGGTTCTCGAAGTACGTGGCGAACTTCGGCTCGTACGACGTGAACTACGGCGCCATCGGCGGTGTCATCGTGATGCTGCTGTGGATGCAGATCTCCTGCATGGTCGTGCTGCTGGGCGCGGAGATCAACGGCATCCTCGAGCACAAGTCGCCGGACGGGAAGGCTCCGGGCGCGCGGGATCCGAACGCGCCGGGACCGAACGTGACGAAGACGGAGGCGGAGGAGCGGGGCGCGAACCTCCCCGGCGCCACGGACTTCCGCCCGGCTCCGCCCGAGCCGCGTTACGAGAGCCGCCCGGTGGCGCTGAGCAAGACGCCGCTGGCCGCCGCGGCGAAGTGGGCCGCGGGCGTGGGCCTGGGCGTGTTCCTGATGCGCCGCAAGTCGGCTGCACGGTAGGCCTGCTGTTTCAGCGGCGGGCGGTCCTCGGAAGGGGGCCGCCCGTCGTCATTTTCAGGGCAGGGGAGAGGTGACGTAGTCCTTCCCGTCCGAGTGGCAGCCGTGGCAGGTCGAGTGGGCGCGGCCGTAGTAGTTCCGGGTGTAGTCGGGGCCGAAGCCCTCGTAGAAGAGCCAGGTGTCCTTGCCGGGGCCTTCCGCGACCTTCACGTCCAGCGCGTGGCCCCGGAGCGTCTTCCCGTCGTCCTCGAAGAGCTCCTTCACCAGGATGCTGCCCACGGGGTGCGTGGCGTTGCCGTCGCGAAGCGACTGCGCGACGACGTCGTTGAAGAACACGCGGACCTTGCTGCCATGGGGAGCGCGCGTGTCGTGGACCGAGGGCTCCGCGAGCCAGGAGGTGTACTGGCCCGAGCGGACGAAGGCCGTGATGCCCTTCTCGGACGTGTCGATGCCCTGGACGACGCCGAGCCCCTCGTCCACGGAGGAGGAGGGACCACAGGCGGCGGCGAACAGGACCATGAGCGGCAGGAGGTGGGCGCGCATGGTCAGGACTACGCCGGGGGCGTGTGAGCGGTTACAGCCGGTCCCGGCTCACTGCGGCGCGTAGTTGTGGCTCAGCTCGAACACGAGCGTCTTCACGATGGGCGGGAGGGAGATCTCGATGCGGCCCAGGTTCAGGTCCGCGCGGGTGACCTGGTAGGAGATGCCGCCGAACTCGTCATCGAAGGTGAAGGCGTCGTTGTCGAAGATGGAGATTTCGAGCGGGTAGCGCAGCAGGTTGGACGTGATGACCTGGCATCCGCCGGAGCGCCATTCGGGGTCCCAGCTCTCGTCTTCCTCGGTGCGGGTGCGTTCACGTGCGGAGGGGCAGTTCATCTCCACGACGACGTCCGGAGGAGAACCGTCGGAGTCCCAGTCCTCGCCCGTGTCCGGGTCGACGTCCGCGATGGTGGCGTACCGGGGCTGGATATAGGTGCGCATCACGCCCACGTAGCAGGTGTGCTGGTCGAGCCGGCAGACACTGCCTTCCGCGCAGGGTGCACAGACGCTGCCATTGGGGCCGCATTCCGAGTCGCTCCGGAACGAGATGCACTCGTTGAACGAGGAGCAGCAGCCGTCCGCGCAGTTCTCCGGGGTGCAGTCGTAGGGACCGCAGGCGGGGAGCCACAGCGCGCACATCAGGATGAACATCCAACCGCCGAGGACTTTCATGAGCGCGGTGAACGCTACCCGCTTCAGGTCCGTCCGTCCCGAGCGTTGCGCTCGACGGCCTTCTCGTAGGCGGCCTGAAGCTCGCGGAACACCGAACGCGAAGGACGCGGCGCGTCCAGGTGCAGGTGGCGCAGCTCCACCATGAAGGCGTTCCAGAGGGACGGGCCGCCCTTTTCGAGCAGCTCCGCCCGAACCGACAGCTCCTCGCTCACCTGTGTATGCCGGCGGCCCCAGGCCCCCATGTGCGCGAGCAGGGGCACCAGCTGGATGGACGCCTCCGTGAGGCTGTAGATGCCCTTCTGCTGGTGCTTCGGATCCGGGCGCCGCGACAGCAGGCCGGACGCGGTCAGGCGCTTGAGCCGGTCCGCGAGGATGTTGGAGGCGATGCCTTCCTCACTCTGCGAGAGCAGGTCGCCGTAGCTGCGCCGGTTCCCGAACATGACGTCGCGAATGACGATCAGGCTCCAACGGTCGCCGAGCTGTTCGAGCGTCAGGTTGATGGGGCAGCCGGAGCGCCCTGTCAGCGGCATGGCCATGCTCCTTGCAGTATGCAAGGGGTCCAAATACGGTTCAACCCATTGCGAAACGCAAGTGGGTGAATGGAAGGGTCCAACGATGTCGCTCGCGGTCTACGGTCACTATTTCTCCTCGTACACGCAGAAGGTGCTCATCGCGCTGTATGAGAACGGCACGCCCTTCGAGTTTCGAAGCATCAGCCCGGAGACGCCTGAGCATTCAGCCGAATGGCTGCGCCGCTGGCCGCTGCGCAAGTTCCCGCTGCTGGTGGACGGTGACCGTCAGGTCGTCGAGACGAGCATCATCATCGAGTATCTCCAGCTGAAGCATCCCGGCCCGGTGCGCCTGCTCCCCGAGGACCCGCTGGCCGCGCTGGACGTACGGTTCCTCGACCGCTTCTTCGACCTGCACGTCATGAACATGGTCCAGCACGCCGTGAACGGAGCGCTGACGGGGGACCCGGTGAAGCGCCAGGACGGGATGAAGCTGGCGGTGGAGAACCTGGAGCGCGCCTACGGCTGGATTGAAGGGCAGCTGGGGGGCCGGACCTGGGCCGCGGGCAACGACTTCACGTTGGCGGACTGTGCGGCGGCGCCGTCGCTGTTCTACGCGGACTGGACGCACCGGATTCCCGAGTCGTGTCCTCAGCTGCGCGCCTATCGCGCGAGGTTGCTCGCGCGTCCGTCGGTTGCTCGGGCGGTGGATGGAGGGAGGCCGTACCGGCCGCTCTTCCCGCTGGGAGCGCCGGACCGCGATTGAGCGCGGGGGCAGGGCCGGCGGGAGCTGCCGCGGATGCAAGCGGCCTGAGTACGACCCATCGGGTGTCTCAACAATCCGGTGCGGTGCAAGCCCAAGGAAGCGGTAGCGAGTCATGGTCTGCTATGCATACGCCCCGTGACATCCCACGTCGGCAAATACCAGCGCATCCGCCTGCTCGCTGAAGGCATCATCGAGGACTATCTGGCCAGCGCCGCCGGCCCGCGGGGCATCGAGAAGACGCTGGTGCTCCAGTGCCTCCGCTCGGACATGGCCGAGCAGGTGGATTTCCCGGAGATGTTCCTCGACACGGCGAGGGACGCCGCCCGGCTCACGCACCCGCACCTCGTGAAGGTCTTCGACGTGGGTGAGGCGGACGGCACGTACTTCCTCGCCAGGGAGTACATCGACGGGCCCAGCCTGCGCAGGGTGATCGAGCACGTGGCGGCCCAGCGGATGACCCTGCCGGCGACCCTGTGCGCGCGCATCATCTCGCAAGCCTGCGAGGGGCTCGCCTATGCCCACGACCTCACCGACCCAAAGACGCACGAGCCGTTGAGGCTCATCCACCGACACATCAGGCCGTACAACATCCTCCTGTCGCGCCAGGGGACGACCCAGGTGGTGGGCTTCGGCATCGACTCATTTCGCGATCGATGGGCCCCCCGATATCTCATCCCAAACCTGGGCAAGTACAGGTACATGGCGACCGAGGAGGCCAGGGGCGTGCCGGTGGATCGGCGAGTGGACGTATACGCGCTCGGTGTGGCGCTCTACGGGTTGCTCACCACGCGCAGGCCCTTTGATTCCACGCCCGACGGGGCCTTGTTTCAGGCCGCCCTGTTCGAGCCCATCGTGCCCGCCGAGCAGCACCGGCCAGACCTGCCCGATGCCCTTCGAGCCATCCTCGCCCGGGCGCTCGCGAAGGAGCGGGAGCAGCGCTACCCGGACTGCCACGCGTTCCGGAAGGACTTGGAAGACTTCATCCTCTCGGAGGGGGAGCCGGTGACCTCGCGGCAGTTGGCCCAGCTCGTCCAGCAGGTCACCGCGAGCGACGGTTCCAGCCCTCGCCCGTCATGAGCTGATCGAAGACGGGTGCGCGGTTCGCGCTACTCCACCGTGAGCAGGAACTGGGCGGATGCCGGATGGCCCGTCACCGCGAGGGCGCGAGGCTCCTCTTTGTCCCACTGCCACTCTTTGCCCTGCGACTGCCAGGAGCATGGCTCGACGGTGATGGTCAGTGGTCCCGAGCCCTCGCTCCGGGGCTTGAAGGTCACCTCCAGCTCCGCGGTGGCCCCTCCCTCCAGTCCGGCGGTGTTCCCCACGAGGTTCACGCGGTGCTCCTCCGCCATCGGGAGCGGCTGGCCGCGATACCGCACGCTCACGTCCACCACGCGAGCGCCGACGAGCACCCCGGACACGCGGATCCGCACGGCCTCACACGTGGTCCCGTCATTTCGCACCACCGCCCGCCAGGTCTCGGTCACGGGCGCGGCCACGGTCAGCGGCGCCGAGGTGTGCTCGGTCCAGTGGATGGTGGGCGTCTTGTAGCCCACGTGCATAAGCGGCGCGCCTGGGCTCACCGGACGGTGTGAGGCATGGAGATGCAAGGGGTGTCCAGGCTCGGCGGTGAGCAGGAAGAGCGCGTCACTGTCCTCGGCGCCCACCCACCACCGGTCAGCCCCCTCGGGCGTCACGGACACGAAGGAGGGCCATTCCCCCGCGAGCGTCTCCAGCACCTGGAGCCTGGGCAGGGACACCAGGAGGACCTTGTCCTGGACGAAGAGGAGCGCCCGGTCCGCGTCGAGGACGCAAACCCCGGCACCACCCCAGGTCAGTTCCTCATCCTCATCGTCATCACCATCCTGCTCCGGTAGGGAGCCGAGCAGGGTGCCATCGAGCGCGAAGTGGAGGAGCGCTGTCTGGCGGTAGTTGATGACGAGCAGGAGGAGCACGCCGTGGGGAGTGGCCAGGGCCCGCCAGATGTCCTGCTCTCCGCCCGGTTCCATCTGGAGCGCTCCCTCCGGCTGAGCCGCCCCCGAGCGGAGCACGTAGACGCGGCCCCGGCCCTTCTCCACGACGGTGATGCCAAAGGGGCTCGTATCGAGGAACGCCCCATCGGGGGACTGACGGGGAGGGCGCCCCTCGGAATACCCATACCCGTGCGTGGCGGTCACGGGTTTGGGCAAGACCATGGGCTCCCATCGCTGCCCGGACCCATTGGTCGTGAAGAGTGCGGTCAGCTTGAGGGCGCCGTCCACCACCGTTCCGACGAGCCGGTCCCCATCGGTGATGAGATCGAAGCACTCCCTCAGAAGAGCCTGGACGGGAGCGCTCGCGCCGGTCCCCGCGGAGAAGACATGCCGATCCCCGCTTCCCACCCAGACACCCTTTGCCTCGTCGAGCGCGGCGAGCACCACGGGCGCGGACGGCGGATTCGGAACGTCTCCACTGACCTCCCGGCGCACGCCTTCGGCACCGTGGAAGACGATGAGCCGATGCGGCCTGAAGTCGAACAACCACGGTCCACGGGCCAGAAGACGGCGTCTCGGGTACATGGCCCAGCATCATACCCACTGACGCCCGTGCCCCTCCGGCATCAAGAACAGTCAATACCGCGAACGTTCTGGGGGGCATCGAATGCCGCTGGCTTCGGGTGTTATAGCCCGGCCATGCGGCCCGAACTGACAGAACGCTGGCTCACGCCCGACGGTCTGCACCGGCGCGAGCGGCTGATCGCCTCGGGATTCCAGGGGGCTTGGCGTGAAGTCCTCAAGGGCTTTCCGGGAGCGGATTCACTGGGGCCCCAAGTGGGGGACCTTCGGGGCATCGACCTCGCTCAAGTGGAGCTACCGGGCGCGGAGTTGGTCCATGTCCGGCTCGACGGTGCGCGCCTGGACGACAGTGGGCTCGGCGAGGCGCGGCTCGACTTCGCCACGCTGTCTGGTGCCTCGCTATCGTGGACTCGCTTGGAGCGCGCCAGCCTGATGGCTTGCGTCGCGATAGACACGTGCTGGGACGATGCCTCTTTGGAAGGGGCGGTCCTCACGGCTTCGAACCTGGTGCGTGGCTCATTCCGCCGCGCCCGGCTCCAGGGCGCCCGTTTGACCGCCGCGACGTTGATGAAAGCAGACCTGCGCTGCGCCAATCTCCGAGGCGCGGAGTTGTCCTGCTGTGACATGGAGGAAGCGTGCGTCGCGGGTGTTCTCTCGGACCGGCCTCGCTCCTATGCGCGTGCGGGACTGGGCAATGCGGACGTGCGCTATTATCAGGAATACGGTGGGTACCCCTCGTTCATGGATGCCCTTCTGCTCGACCCCGGTCCGCGCGCGCTCCGATGGTTGGACCGGAGGGAGCTGTTGCTGCACGTGGAAGCAGCGGTGGAGATGAGTCCTGGCGTGGATGCTGAAATCCTCGCGCTCTTCCGTGAGACACATCCCATTTTCCACAAGCTGGCCGTCGTCGCGATGCTGATTAGCGGAGCGCGTCCGGAAACGCTGGCGGCGCTGTGGGGCCTGATCGACCGGGGAAGCGGGGCGTGCCCTCAACTCACGGTCGCGGCACTCCTTCTGGACCCATGCTTTGAGGCAGCAGCCCGCTCCCGGCTCAAGGCCCCGGATGGGCTACGGCACGAGGCTGCTTCCAGCCTCATGTGGGCTCTTGGCTTGGATCAAAGCAATAATGTGCGGGGACGGTCCGGGGAATCGATTTGTCAGCGCTGGATGGCAAACCTCCGCAAGCACATGGCCGCCAGCATCCAGCAACGCTGGCGGCGGGCGGAGGTGTCCGTCTATTCGGCGTAATAGGTGGTGAGCTGAAAGGCCACGGAGCGCAACGCACCGGAACCCGTGAACTCCATGACGCCACGGTCAATGTCGGCTCGGGTCACCTGGTACTGCACCGACACAATCGGGTCATCAAAGAGGGCGTCAACGTCAATGACGCTGAACTGGATGGGGGCCGAAAGCAAATCGGTACTCAGGACGTCGCATGCCCCCTGCGTCCAAGCGGGGGTGAAGCTTTCAACTTCCTCCGAAGGGGGAGCAGGCTGCGCGTTGGGGCAGGACAGCTTGATCACGACATCCGGCGGCGAGCCATCAACGTCCCAGTCACTGTTGTCCGCAGGATCCTGCGGGGCGATCGTGGCGCGCAAAGGCTGGATCTTCGTGCGAATGGTGGGCGTGTAGCACTGCTGCTGTGATGGATGGCAGATGGTCCCGGTCGCACACTTCGAGCATTTGGTGCCGGTGACTCCGCATGCGTCGTTGGTACGAACTTCGACGCACTTGTTCGTGGTCGGATCGCAGCAGCCTGCGCAGTTCGCCAAAGTACAAATTTCTTCGAGTGGCGGGTCTTCCGGGATGGGCCCTGGGCTGAAGTCCTCGGGCCCACAGCCCGCTAGCAGGAGAACCGACGTCAGCCCAAGAAAGAGGATTCGATTGTTGAGTGTCATTGATTGTTAGTTGAGGTGGAGAACCAACACGCGGGTGCCTTTGTCCATGCGAACTTCAGCGGTGGCCATCCGACTCACAGGAATGCTCGCGACCTGCGCCCTTCTGCTACTGGGCGTGGGGGTGATGACGATGGGCGCAGGGTTCGGATAGCCCAGGGCCGTGATGGTTGGGGCATCCGCGTAGCCCACGAAGTACAGGGAGCCATCCGACAAGGCGCGATGAAGCTCGATTCCCTCCTGGATGGGGCCGTAGATGGGAGTGTTCGCGTTGTAAGTGGGAACAGCGCTCATTGGGACAAACGCATAGCGACCCCGGGGAAGCTGCGAGACGCGAGTCCCGCGTTCGGCGTCCGAAGCGGCCACGACCTGGTGTTGCTGGCGAACGCTTCTGAGCGTGCTCGCGGGTACCGGGACCGGAGCAGTCGTCGTCGGGGGCTGCGGCTGGACAGGTCGCAGGTTGCGCGGAGTCTGAACGACAAAGACGTCATTGCTGACGCCTTTGCTCGGGGATGGCCAGACCGCGGCGATGCCTCCAGCAACCAGTGCGGCAGCCGCAAACGGCAGGATTCTCCTGGAACCTGATCTCGGAGTGCTGCCCGTGCCGTCCGTCTTCGGAACGGAAGGGGAGGTGGGTCGGTCCGACGCGGAGGGCACAGGCTCGGGCAGCTTCGCCGCACTTGAGGGGTGCGAGGTCGCCGCCCCAGGGGCTCCGGGAGCCGAGGCGATTGGGATGGATGGCGGCGGCTGTCGGACTGTGCTGGAAGGGGGCGACTGCGGGGCAATGGATGCGCCGAACCGTTTTCGCAGTTCAGGAAAGAACTTGTGGCAGTTGATTCCGCGGTAACAGCGAAGACCCGTGTTGCCCCTCAGGTTGGGAACCTTGTTGAAGAGATTCCGATAGCGGGCCTCAAGTATGGCGTCATCTTCCTCATTATAGAATGCCCAGAGGATATCGACGTCCTTGTGCCGGTCACCGTCAATCGCAGAGAGGGTCTTGGTAAAGATGTCATCCCATCCGCCGTATCCGACGACAACGAGCGTGTGGTTTTGAAGAATCTGAACGAGTTCCGCGGCGACCTGGTCGCGATTGCGAGTGAGTTGCGCGCCGGTGTGCAGCGTGGGCGACTTATGCCAGTAGCCGTGGAGATGAATGATGTGGGTCGAGTTGGAGGACGGAGTCGTATGTCCGAAGGGACTATCGTTGACCACGAGGGTGCGATGAAAATCACCGCCGGCCGCCTTGATTGAGGCGGAGATGAGGGGGTCGAAGTTCGTGGTCAAGACAGGCCCAAACTTATCGGCCTGCCCCACCAGGAGTTTGCCGAGGTGCTCCGTCGCAGGCGGCAGCACCCATCCAAGATAATCCTGGTCAAGCTGCTCGTCAGTTGCGGCGCCATCCTTCTGTCGATCCAGCCGTGCTCGGAGGACCGCCTCTCTGACAACTCTCTCGGCGGCCGTCTTTTCTCCTCTGCCCTGCAGGAAGTGCATGGCCCATTGGTACTCGTTGGCCTTGTGGTGCGGTCGCTCTGCATCAAACGTTGCTTGGGATTCAGCCGGAATGTGCTCGCGGATCAGAGTCACCATCGCGCTCACACCAGGAACCTGGGGGGCGTCGGCTCTTTCCTGCATCGACAAGGGTGAGCCTACAAGGAACGCGATTTTCCGAGTTTTAGAGGCGGCGATGACCGCGTTGGGGAGTGCATCCCCAGGATGCAGGAACGGATAGGAACTCATTGAGAACCGAACGCTACCAGAAGTGCGAGCCGGTCTGAATTTACGCGGCTCGCTCACTCGGCCGACCTTGTTCCCCCTCTTGGAGTGCCAACGTCTTCCGGTATTCCGCAGCTTCAGCAACGCGGGTCAGTTCAAACTCACCGTGATGTTTGCGGACCGTCTCCGCGATCTCTTCCAGTCCGACGCGGAAGAACTCCTTGCGCTCGTTGATGCGGTTGACGCGCCGGTTCGCGAAGGCCTTGTGCAGGGCGTTTTCCAGGGCCGGGGCGTCGGAAGTCCGGATGATGGCATGGACGTCGAATTCGAACGGCACCGAGGCGTCTCCCAGTTCGTCAATCCGGTCCTGGGGTACCAGCCGCCGGGTCATTCCCAGCTTGAACACACCCTCTCCGAAGGAACCGATATTCGAGATGACGTAGACGTGCCCCGTACGCGTGAGCTGTGCCTGGGAGATGGCGCGCTGCTTCTCCAGGTCTTCCGCCACACGGCGCTCAAGCTCCGCGATGCGCTCCATCAGCTTCTGCTGCTCTGAACCCTTGGCCTGCTCGTAGTCCGCTTTCGCCTTGGCCAGGGCCTCCGCATCGCGCTTCGCTTCACGCTCCGCCTCCAGCTTCGCCTTCTCCAACTCGCGTTGGGCGGCCTCCTCCTCACGCATCTGCTCTCGGATCCGGCGCTGCTCGTCACGCTCCTGCTGCACCTTCTCCTCGTACTCGTAAGCGAGCATCAGCTCCTCGACCTTGAGCTTGACGTAGCGCCTGTCGATGACGCACTGCTGGATCTCCGCGAGACCATTGATGGCGGCGGCGGCCTTCTCGATGCGCGTCTCCATGGCCTTCACGTTCTTGTAGGACACCTTCGCCACACATGCGTCCGCCTCGCCGTTGAAGGCCCGGAGCATCAGCTTCAAGGTCCGGTCAATCTGCTTCTTGCCTTCCGCTTTGCTGCCATTGACCTCCCATTGGATGGAGCACGTTGCGGCTTCCTTGTTCTTCAGCATTTGCTTCTGTGAGTCGCGGATCTTCTCCAGCCGGTCCTCGTACTCCTTGACCGACGCCAACGCATACACCGGCTTGTAGAATCCGAATGAGAGCAGGACCTCCTCTTCCTCCAACGCCTTCAATTCGGCTTTCAGTCGGGCAATGCCTAATTCCAGACTGGTCCGCTCGGTGTTCGCCTGCTTTCGACGCGCTTCTGCATCCTCCATGGCGCGCGTCGCGCTTTGCGTCGTCCGGCCAGTCTCGTCGCGGATCCGGTTCAATTCCGCCTTCGCCCGGCCCTGCTCCGCGGAAATGGCCTGCTCCACGTCTGCCTTGGCGCGAGCGAGCTCGGTTTCCACCCGCTTCCGCTCCGCCGCCAGCGCACTGTCCGCTTCGCTCCGGGCCTTCGCCAACTCGTCCTGGACCCGTTTCTGTTCCGCGGCCATCGCGGCGGTTGCGTCCGTGCGGGCTTGCGTCAACTCCTCCGCGACCCGGCGTCGTTCGGCCTCCAGGTCCAGGATGGGCTTGAATCGCTCCTGGACTGCCTTGAGTTGGCTTCGCGTCCGCAGCCACAAGCCCAGGAGCAACAGGCCCAACACGCCCAATCCAATGGTGATGATCGTTGTCATGGATGTCTCCTGTTCAGGCGCTGACGGCCCGCATCTGGTGCTCCGCCGGGGACTCTTCACGCACTACGGCCGGCAACTCAGCCGCTTCCTCCCGAAGGAGTTCTTCGACGTGCGCGACGATCCGGGCGACCTCTTCTGAAGGCGAGCGGAACCAGTCCGTGGACCAGATGCGGTGAAGGTTCCACCCCAGGCCCTTCAACACCTGGTCGCGGAGCCGATCCCGGTCCCGTGCGGAGCGCGACGAGTGGTACCTCTCGCCGTCACACTCGACACCGAGGATGTATCTGCCCGGTTGCTGGGGATGCCGGAGGGCCATGTCGATGAAGTAGCCCGCGACGCCTACCTGCGGAACCACTTCGAAGCCCCGCGCCGCGAGCGCCTTCGCGACAGCGATTTCGAAGTCCGAATCCGGTGGACGGCCGCTCCCCACGCCGTGCGCCACCTTCTCTCCTTTGGCTTCGGACAGGTACCGTTGCAGGACGCGCATCCCACGGGGACTGCTCTCCGTGATAGTGAGATCCGAAGGCTCGAAGGACGCGAACACCGTCAGCGCGCACCGCGCCCGCGTGAAGAGGACGTTCAATCGCCGGTACCCGTCCGCCTGGTTGATGGGCCCGAAGTTCATCCGGAACTTCTTCTGCTGGTTCCAACCGAAAGTGACTGACACGAAGATGGCGTCACGCTCGTCGCCCTGGACGTTCTCCAGGTTCTTCACGTCGAAGGGCATGGGGGACTTCTCCCACTTCGACAAGAAGGCCCGAAGGTCCGCGTCGCTCTTCTCCTCGGCCGTCACCAGGTCGTCGATGAGGTCGCGCTGCTTCGAGTTCAACGTGACGACCAACAGGCTCTGCTCGGGGCGAGTACGCGCGTGCTCTTTCACCTTCGCCAGCACCTCGCGGGCTTCGGGGACGTTTCGGTTGGACTCGTACAATCCACCGTCCACCTTGTGGAAGCGCAGTCCCAACCCTTCCAGGTGCTCACCTGGTGCGGGGAAGGTGATGAGGTCTCCGTTGTAGAATTCGCGATTGCTGAAGGCGATGAGCGACGGGTGGCGAGATCGGTAATGCCAGCGCAGCATGCGCATGGGGAACCGCTCCGCCGCCGCCGTGAGGATGCTCTCTGAATCCTCCAGGAAGGACGGGCCCTGGGCCTCGTCTCCCGTCTCGTCGTTGGAGTCTGTGTCCTCCTCCATCTGGGCGAAGAAGCTAGTGGGAGGGAGCTGCTCCGGGTCGCCCACCACCACCAACTGCCTCCCTCGGGCAATGGCTCCCAACGCATCCTCGGGACGCATCTGGCTGGCCTCGTCCATCACCACCAAGTCGAAGGTCAGCTGTCCGGCGGGCAGGTACTGGGCGACGGACTGCGGACCCATCATGAAACACGGCATCAGTGTCTGGAGCGCACTGCCGGCGCGTGCCACCAGCTCACGGATGGGGAGGTGCCGCTGCTTCTTTCCCAGTTCGTGTCTCAGAAGATGGGTCTCCGTCATACCCGCCACTTTCGCCGAGGACACGCCGGGTGGAACCGGACGCTGGCTGAGTTGACGCGCCAGGTATCGGCCCTGCTTTTCGATGCAATGCGTGTCCAGGCGTGCGAACTCCTCACGCTGGGAGGCATGGACGGCGCCCGTGAATTGGTCGAGCTCCGGTTGGTCTCGCAGGATGGCTTCCGCCAGGGAGCGGAAGAAGACAGCGTCGAAGGCCGCGACCAGCCGTTCCGGCTCCAGGCCGGGGCGTGTGTCGACGCGCTCCAGGAACCCAGCGGTGCTCCTCGCTCGCGCGACGGCGCGCCGCTGTCGTTGATACGCGCACCAGGCCGGAAGCGTCGCGGACTGGCTTCGGGCCTGGCGCAGGCGCAAGACTGTCGATTGAAGCGGTTTCTCAGCGGCGAGATCCTCCCAGGTGCCCGGGGCCATCCTTCCCAGCTCCCAAGCTTGGGTGGCGGACTGTTTGTAGGCGGTGAGCGCTGTCTCCAGCTCGTTCGCGGCGGCGAGCAGGTCCGCGTGCCTTCGTGGCGTGTCTTCTCGCAGAAGCCACTCCGCCAGGCCTTCCGGCAGCGGCGCCGAGAGGAGGTCATCCACATGGCCGAGAACGCCTCGGGGGCCCGCGAGGGAGGTTTTCCGACCCTGGTAGGCCACCCCTGGCAGGGCCGCTGCGGGAGCGTGTGCTTCCAGCCGGTCCGCGGCTCCGCACGCCTCGCGCACCCGGCGCAGCTGTCCCTGGAACTGGGAGAGGGTCAGGGGCGGCGGGGCATCTCCCTTCCGTGCCCAGTTCAGAACCTCGCCCAGGTGCTTCAGCAGGGCGTCGAGACTGTCCTGGGCCTTTCCGCAAGGCTCGGTGTTCCAGGGCGCGTATGGCAACCCCATGCGCGTCGAGGCCTCTTGCACGGAGGTACTCACGTCGCGGACCTGGGGCAGTTCATCACTCTTCGCGCGGACCCTCGCCAGGGCCTCTCGCCAATGGCTTGGAGAACGCTCCAACACCGCGCGGCGTAGCTCCAAACCTCGCTCGCCCATTGGGAGGAGCAATGCGTCGATGTTCCGGTATGCGTCCAACCACGAAAGGATTCGGTCGAAGCGTGTCTCGACTCCCTGGAAGCGGGCGCCCAGGATCGCTTTCAGGGTCGCGTCCTCTTGGATCCGCTCCCGTGCCGCGTAATGTGCCAGCAGGTCGTTGTAGCCCTGGATCAGTACGGGCCTCGTTGGACGGACGCCGTGGGCCATGGCCTGGAAGTCCCGCCGCGCGGCACGCCATGCGCCCGAGAGCCAGGGGATGAATGGCGCGGTCGAAACCGCGACGGCATGGGACTTGAGCGTCGCGAGGGGAGGAACGAGCTCGGGCATGAAGCGCACCGCGAGCGCCCGCGATTGCTCTTTCAATTCCGTGCAGGTCCCGTCGGCTTTCCGAAGTGCCTCATCGGCTTCGCGCTCAATCCAGCGCGGGTCCCGCCACTCCAAAGTGGTGTCATCCAGGGCGGCCATCGCCTCGACGACGCGGGCGAAAATCTGGATCTGTTGAGGCGTCCAGAGCGTGACGTCGACCTCCAGGCGCGAGGCCACTTCGGCCACGAACCGGCGAGCCTGCGTTAGGGCTCGGGCCGCCGCTTCCACCGCTTCATGCGCGCGCGTCAGGGTGACGAGCGTGGTGTCAGGTGAGAGCAGGCGCAGGGCAATGTCGAGGACGGCTTCCGCGTCGCGCAGCGCGGGCGCGGTCAGGTCCTCCCGGGCGCGCCAGCCCGCCTCCAACCCCGCCCACTGCGCCTGGACCGCTTCGATGGCATCCAGCAGGGCTCGTAATCCCTCGCGCTGCGTGGAATCGAGCAGGGCAGGGACCAGCGTCGCGGGAGCCCCCTCCGGAAGCCGCGGCAGGATCCGGATGTTGGAGACCAGCGCATCCGCCGCGAGCACGCTCGACCTGGGCGTGACGCCCGTTCGGACGGTGAAGGCCGCCAGCGCCTTCTCCAGGAGCAGGGCAGACTCTTCCCAGGTGGCGATCCGTTGAACGAGTGTCTGGCGGTCCTTGTCGGTCAGCGCATCGTTCGTCACACCCGCCCAGGGGTGGGCACTGAAGAGGGGCGCGACGCGGCGAACATCCCCCAACTGCGCCGCGAGGCTCCGAACCGCGTCGCGAACCTCCGCCAGCGCAGTGGGGGACATGCCTTCAGCGCCCTCGAAGCGGAGGCCCTCCAGCTCCACGACTGCGTCTCCCAGCTCTGATTCAGCACGACTGACCTTCCAGAACACGTCGTGTGGTGACATGCCGAGCGTCCCGAATGGCTTGTGCATCCGCTCGGTATGCGCGCGCAGGATGCCAGCCGCGCTCGAGACCTGTTCGGTGAGCGGACGAGGGGCGCTCGCGCTCGCATCCAGGTTGAGTCGTCGACGCAGGTCCTCCATGAACTGCTGTTTCTGGGTCTTGTGGCTGTGCAACTCCAGGCAGAAATCGCCGAGCCCCGCCTGCTGGAGGCGGCGTGAGACGACCTCCAGCGCCGCCAGCTTCTGCGTGACGAACAGCACGGTCTTGCCCGCCGCCAGCGCCGCGCCAATGAGGTTGGTGATGGTCTGTGATTTCCCGGTGCCAGGCGGCCCCTGCACCACCAGGTTTTCGCCTCGGAGCACGTCCACCAACACGCTGTGCTGGCTGCTGTCCGCGTCCGTGATGAGTGGCGGAGGCTTCACCTCTGGCGAGTCCAGGTCGTAGACCTCGCTCCGGCGTTCCCGACTGCCCCCGCCACCTCCGCCAGGTTCGTTCGCATGCGCCTGTCCTCCCATCAACGTCCGGACGAGCGGGTTCGCCAGCATGGGACTGTTCTGGGGCCAGCGGGTAGGCTCCAGGTCCCGCCACATCAGGAGCCGCCCGAAGGACAGCAGCGTCAGGGTCACCTGTCGCTCCAGGCTCCAGCCAGGGCGCAGGCCCTTGAGCAGCGCCGTCACCTTGTCGAAGTACGCCTCCAGGCCCTCCTCCACGGAGATGGCCGGCAGCGTGATGCCGAACTCCTGCCGCAGCTTCTCCTGGAGCGTGAGGTTCGTTTCGATGGACTCGCCTTCGTTGTAGTCCACCTCGTAGGCGTGGACCTGCGTGTCCGGGTGCGCCTGGCCGCGCTTGAGGCTCACCGGCATGAGAACGAGCGGAGCGCTGCGAGGCTTCTCCTGCCGTGTGTCGCCGGACTCGTACCAGCGCAGGAACCCGAAGACGAAGTGGAGCAGGTTGGCCCCGGTCTCCTGGATGGCCGTTTGCGCGAGGCCCTGGAGGCGGTGCAGGTGGCTCTCCAGATCCTCCGGGAAGTACAGCGTTTGGAGGTGGCGGTCCTGGTGCTTGCGAGGATTGCTGCCGCTCTCTGCCGGAACCGCCTTGGGCAGCTCATACCGGATATCGATGCCCAACTTCTTCGCCTGTTGAAGCACCAGCTTCTGCCGGGCGTCTTTGCTGGGGGCCTCCTCCGCCGTCATCGAAAACACCACCGTCGCGGCGGCAGGGTCGAAGTCCTCCTCTTCCTCGGAGGCATTCTCCGGCGGCATCACCGGGAGGAAGGTGAGCGCACGGTGGTTGCTCAGGCGCTCGAAGACGACACCTGGCAGTTCATCCACAACGCGCAGCGACGTCCGGGCCGTGTGCTTGAAATGGAGGAGTCGGTTGGTTGCGCTCAGATCCAGCAACCGGGTGCGTTGCCGCTGAAGCTCTTTCAGCAGGACCGAGTCGTGCGGAGTCATGGAGGTGCCCCCCGGGTCGTCATGGGTGGGACGACCTAGCACCCCAGGTTCTGGCGCACTCCTCGCCGCGGTTGCATCCCCCGTGAGGGTGATTGACACACGCACGAAAACGCCGCCTCGCTTCCGGACGGACCAGAAACGGGCGGCGTTCGCACTGCCTCAGATTTCTGTGCTGACTACCGGCGCTTGAGCGCAGCGTCCGCGTGCTTCTCCATGAACTCCGAATAGGGCCCATTGAAGTCGAGCACGTCCTTGCCCGCCTCCAGGCTCCAGATGCGAGTCGCGACCTCGGAGATGAGCTCCTGGTCGTGCGTCACGCAGATGACCGTGCCCTCGAACTTCGACAGGCCTTCCGCCAGCGCCGCGATGGACTCCAGGTCCAGGTGGTTCGTCGGCTCGTCGAGGATCAGCACGTTGTCCTGCGTGATCATCAGCTTGGACAACAGCACACGCACCGTCTCACCGCCGGAGAGCGTGTCCGTCGCCTTCATCCGCTCCTCACCCGAGAAGAGCATCCGGCCCAACACGCCCGAGATCTCCTCGTTCGTCAGCTTCTCGCTGATCTCCCGCAGGTAGCCGAAGCACGTCGTCCCCTTGTGGATGACGCCGTGGTGGTCCTGCGGCAGGTAGCCCACCGTGGCCTGGTGGCCCCAGGTGATGGTCCCCGCGTCCGGCTCCAGCTGCCCGGCCAGCATCTTCACCAGCGTGGACTTGCCCACGGCGTTGCGGCCAATCACGCAGATGCGCTCGCCCTTGCAGACCAGGCCCGTGAACGGCTTGATGACTTGCTGCCCGTCGAAGGACTTCTTCAGCCCCTCGAACATCAGCGTCTGCCGGCCGCTCACCACCTTCTGGTCGAACCGGATGAACGGCCGCGCGATGTTCGAGCGCTTCAGGTCCTCCGTCTTCAGCTTGTCGATCTGCTTGATGCGGCTCTGCACCTGCGACGCGCGCGTACCGGCGTGGAAGCGCGCCACGAAGTCCTGCAGCTGGGCGATCTTCTTCTTCTTCTCCGCCGTCTCGGACTCGACCCGGGTGCGCAGCTGCGACTTCTGCCGCACCATGTCGTCGTAACCACCCGTGTACTGGATGATGGTCTCGTAATCGATGTCCGCGATGTGCGTGCAGATGGAGTTCAGGAAGTGCCGGTCGTGGCTGATGGTGATCAGCACGCCCTCGTACACATGCAGGAAGTTCTCCAGCCAGCGGATGGAATCGATGTCCAGGTTGTTCGTGGGCTCGTCGAGCAGCAGCCCTTCCGGCTTGCCGAACAGCGCCTGCGCGAGCAACACGCGGAGCTTCAGGCCGCCCGTCAGCTGGCGCATGGGCTCTTCGTGGAAGGACTCCTCGATGCCCAGGCCGGCCAGCAGCGTGGCCGCGTCGCTCTCCGCCGAATAGCCGTCCTCTTCCGCGATGACGCCTTCCAGCTCACCCAGCCGGTTGCCGTCCTCCTCGGTGATGTCCGACTTGGCGAGCAGCTTGTTCTTCTCGTCCATCGCCGCCCACAGGTGGCGGTTGCCCATCAACACCACGTCGATGACGCGGTCGTTCTCGTAGCGGAAGTGGTCCTGGCGCAGGATGCCCAGCTTGCGGGGGCGGATGATCTCGCCCGTGTCCTGCTCCTCGTCTCCCGCGAGGATCTTCATGAACGTGGACTTGCCGGCCCCGTTCGGACCGGTCAGGCCGTAGCGGCGGCCCGGCGAGAAGGCGACGTTGACCTCCTCGAACAGCTTCTTGGGCCCATAGGCCTTGGAGACGTTGATGACGTTGAACATGGCGGCGGCTTGTAACGGAAATGGCGCGGCGACCCAAGACGCGCGGTAAATCGAAGCCCGGCGGCGTACCGGAGGACCCAATGTAACCGCCCGCCCGCCCCGGAAATGCCGCCTTCCCACCGGGTTTACCC
>NZ_RAVY01000055.1:0-48313 GCF_003611625.1 Corallococcus sp. CA054B | reverse complement strand
ATGGATGCTCGCGCATCCGCGAACCGTCCTCTTTGAGGCCCGTCAGTTCAACTGGCTCCGCAGCTATCCCAGCAGCAGCAGCCCTATGGAAGATCAGCCTCCCTCATGCGATGAGGGGATCCCTCAGGTGCTTGTGCTCAACAGCTGCGGCCAGAAACTCAACAACAGAAGGAGAACGCAGCGTCAAGCTGCTTTCTCTGTGCTTAATCTGCTCAAGCAGTCTGGCGGACTCTTCAAGTCCAGTCGCCGAGAGGACATTGGTTACAGTATCAATATCCTCACCGCGCTCTAGCTCCAAGTGCTCATTGTCCGCGAGGTCGAGCCAGCGTTCGAGGGTCAGTGCAACCTGATAAACGAATCCGCGGATCGTGGCCCAAGCGTCGCGATCTCTAGCAAGCTGAAATATAGGCAGTACCAAGGAAGCCTCAAGTTCCCAAAGAGCAGAAATAGTTAACCGGAAATCGCCATACAAACATGCCGCCCCAAACTCAATTCAACAACTTACGAAGTTCGCGCGCAGGACGACACCAAGCTTCGCGCACGTGAAGTTCAGGCTAGCGCAACTGCGCAGTGACGCGGCCCGCCGTCCGCCACGGACTAACCATCTCCGCTCCCGCGAGGTCTACGGCCCAGTCAATAAGATCCGGATGCCATGGCCATAGGGACCATGTCTGCCACGCATCCATGCAAGTGTGTGCCGTGCTGAATAGTCCCCCGTTCTTCACTCCATCATACCCACATCTCGCTTTTCGGTGTATCCCTGGCTCCCCCCTCAACGGGCTTCCCCCCTGCCCGGCCCATCAGGAGCGAGCCATGCATCACAGCCGACTCAGCACGTTCGTCATCGACTGCAAGGTCGAGGACTTCGACGCCGCCACCCGGTTCTGGAGCGCTGCGCTGGGGCGGGCGGCGAAGCCGGTGGATCCGGACTCGCCCAAGTACCGCGAGCTGGAGACGAAGGACGCCGAGCCCATGCTGCTCCTCCAGCAGGTGGAGCACGAGAGCCGCATCCACCTGGACATCGAGGCGGACGACCTGGACGCGGAGCTGGAGCGGCTGGAGGCCCTGGGCGCGAAGCGCGTCGCCTACGTGCAGCGCTGGTGGGTGATGGAGGCCCCCACCGGACAGCGCTTCTGCATCGTCCGCCCGCAGCGCGGTCCCCTGGAGGGCCGCGCCAACGTGTGGGACGGCGAGGGCCGCTAAGCGCGCGCCCTACCCCGGCCCCAGCGCGGCCTGGAGCAGGTCCAACAGTCCCGGCCACTCCTCCGCGGACAGCCACAGCCCTTCCGGCGCGTGCTCCGCGGTCATCCGGAGGGAGGAGGACTCGAAGAGGCGGGCCGCCAGCGCGCCCTCCTTCGGCAGCGCTCCCTCCACCCGGAGCAGCTGTCCATCCCAGGCCAGTCCCGGCGGCAACAGCTTGCGCGCCAGGGCCTGGAGCGCGGCCTTTCCGGCCCCCGTGCGCAGCGCGCCCATCAGCAGCGAGGACGCGCCGGGGGACTCCTCCAGCTCCACCCGGCCCGGCGTGGCCAGCCACAGCGTGTAGCGCCCCCCGGCCAGTTCCACGCGCTGGGGGGTGGTCTCCACCCGCAGCTTCCAGCCGCGCACGTCCAGCCGCAGGTCGTACACGGCCGGGGTGCTGTCCCAGGAGCGCAGGGTGAGCCCCTTCACGCGGCCCAGCACGCCGCTCGACAGCGCCTCCACCCGCGCGTGCGACAGGCGCACCCGCCGGCCGGCCACGTCCACCGCCACCTGGTTGGACAGCCCCGCCGGCAGGGCCCTGGCCCACGCGAGCACCCCGTCCAGCATTCCCGTCCACGGCTGCCCCGCCATCGCGCGTCACTCCCTGGGGCCCCGGCCGGGGCTCCCGTCGGGTGCACAATGGAGGACGCGGGCCCCCCGTGCAAAGCGCACGCGCGGTGCTACGGTGCGCCCCGTGCCCCAGAGCGAGTCCCTGTCAGAGCGGGTGGAGCGGTTGGAGCTGCCCTTCAACGAGTACGGTGTCGACCCGTACGGCATCTCCAAGAAGCACCTGAAGCTGGCGCTGGAGTTCTTCGCCTTCCTCTACCGGCACTACTTCCGGGTGCGCTGCACCGGCGTGCAGCACATCCCGAAGAAGGGCCGCGGCATGCTGGTGGGCAACCACTCCGGCGGCGTCGCGGTGGACGGGATGATGGTGCTCACCTCCACGATGCTGGAGATGGACCCGCCCCGGCTCGCGCAGGGCATGGTGGAGCGCTTCATCCACAAGTTCCCCGTGGCCTCGCTGTGGGCCAGCCGCACCGGCCAGTTCACCGGACTGCCCGAGCACGCCGTGCGCCTGCTGGAGGACGACCGGCTCCTGATGATTTTTCCGGAGGGCGCCCGCGGCACCGCGAAGCTCTACCCGGACCGCTACTCGCTGGTGGACTTCGGCACGGGGTTCATCCGGCTGGCGCTCCAGACGCGCTCGCCCATCATCCCCTTCGCCTTCCTGGGCGGCGGCGCGGCCATTCCCACGGTCACCAACGCGTATGCCCTGGGCAAGCTGCTGGGCGTCCCCTACGTGCCGCTGACGCCGTACCTGCTGCCGCTGCCCCTGCCGGTGGGCCTGGAAATCCACTACGGCGAGCCGCTCGTCTTCGAGGGCACGGGCGACGAGGAGGACCACGTCATCCAGGGCTACGTGGACCAGGTGAAGGCGAGCATCCAGCGGCTCATCGAAGACAACCGCGCCGAGCGCAACCTGCGCCGGGCCCGGAGGCTGTTGCCATGAGGGTGTTGATCGCGGGCATCTCCGGAGGCATCGCGCGCAGGCTGGCGCTCAAGCTTCGCGACAGCGGCCATGAGGTCGCGGGCATCGACGTCCGCCCGTGGCGGGACGCGCCCAAGGGCATCGACGTCCACCCGGTGGACATCCGCAAGCGCGCCGCCGAGGACGTCTTCCGCCGCTGGAAGCCGGAGGCCGTCATCCACATGGCCACGGTGACGGCGTTCACCGTGCAGGGCCACGAGCGCGGCCGCATCAACCTGGACGGCACCAAGGCGCTGTTCGACCACTGCGCGGCGCACGGCGTGAAGCAGGTGCTCTTCGTGGGGCGGCACACGTTCTACGGCGCGGCGCCGGACTCGCCGCTGTACCACAGCGAGGACGAGCCCCCGCGCGCGCTGGAGGCCATCCCGGAGCTGGCGGACCTGGTGGCCGCGGACCTGTACGCGGCCACGGCGCTGTGGCGCCTGCCGGACGTCACCACCGCGGTGCTGCGGCTCGTCTACACGCTGGGCACGCCGGGCACGGGCACGCTCGCGAACCTCTTGCGCGGCAAGCGCGTGCCCATGGTGCTGGGCTACGACCCGCTCTTCCACGTGCTCCAGGAGGAGGACGTGGTGACGGCGCTGCAATTGGCGCTGGAGAAGCAGGTGCGCGGCATCTTCAACGTCGCGGGGCCCGCGCCCATCCCGCTGTCGGTCATCATCAAGGGCACGGGCCGCACGCCGGTGCCGCTGCCGTCGCCGGTGCTGTCGCTGCTGCTGGGGCGGGCGGGCTTCCCGCGGCTGTCCGTGGGCGCGACGGACCACCTGCGCTACCCCATCGTGGTGGACAACAAGCGCTTCCTGGAGGCCACGGGCTTCCAGGCCGCCTACGACGAGGGCCGCATCCTGCGCGCCTACGCGGACGCGCTGCCGGTGGACCACCGGGCGGGCCATGGTGGCTGAGAGCGTGGGCGCGGCCCCCGTGGCCACGCCGGGCCTGCTGCGCCGGGTGGAGGCGGTGGTGTTCTTCACCGTGTTCCTGGACCTGGTGGGCTTCGGCATCGTCATCCCGATGCTGCCCTTCTACGTGCAGTCCATGGGCGGCTCGGCGCGCACGGTGGGCATCCTCCTGGGGTGCTTCAGCTTCACGCAGTTGCTCGCCACGCCGCTGCTCGGGCGCTATTCGGACCGGCACGGGCGGCGGTCGGTCATCCTCCTGAGCCTGCTGGCGAACGCGGTGGCCATGGCGCTGTTCGCGCTGGCCAGCCACCAGCTGATGCTGCCGCTCTTGTTCGCGTCTCGCATCCTGGCGGGGGCGACGTCCGGCAACATCGCCGCGTGTCAGGCGGCGCTCGCGGACGTGACGACGAAGGAGACGCGCGCCCGGGCCATGGGGCGCATTGGCGCGGGCATTGGCCTGGGCATGGTGCTGGGGCCCACGCTGGGCGGCCTGTTCTCCGGACTGGGCCCATGGGTGCCGCCGCTGCTCGCCGGAGGCCTGGCGCTGGTGGGCTTCGTGGCCGCGTTCTTCGCGATGCCGGAGACGCACCCGGTGGAGAAGCGCGTGGCGGCGAAATCCCAGACGCGCTGGTCCGCGTTGCAGGACTCGCCGCGGCGCAAGGCATTGGGATTGGTGCTGGGGTTGTTCTTCGCGGTGTTCCTGTCCATGACCACGCTCCAGGTGGCGTTCGCGCTGCTGGTGCAGGCGCGGCTGGGCTGGGGCTCCAAGGAGGTGGGCTACACCTTCGCCGTGGTGGGCGGCTTGGGCATGGTCATCCAGGGTGGGCTGATTGGCCCGCTGTCGCGCGCGGCGGGTGAGTTCCGGCTGATGATCTGCGGAGCGCTCCTGCTCGCAGGCGGCATGGCGGGGCTCGCGGTGTCGTGGCAGGCGATTCCGATGATGGTCTCCGTGGTGCTGGTGGGCGTGGGGACGGGCTTCCTGCAGCCCTTGATTTCAAGCCAGGCCTCCCAGGTCGCCCCGCCGTCGCAGCAGGGCGCCGTGCTGGGTCTGGCGCAGTCGTGCGGTGGATTGGCCCGCACGGTGGGGCCGGTGGCGAGCGGCTGGATGTATGCGTCATGGAGCACCCAGGCCCCCTTCCTGACGGGCATGGTTTCCGCGCTCGCGGCGGCCGGCCTGGGACTGCTTCTCCATCGGGAAACCGGCGACGACGCAGGGCGCTAAAGCCTTTCAGACCCACCCGGGTCCCTTCCTTCCCGCAACCCCATACCTCCTTTGGGGGGCTTGTCTTCACCCGACCCGTGGGAGCAGTCTTTTGCTCACGAGGGGGCGGTGAAGCCATCACTCCCGGGGGGTAGTGCTTGCCATTGGCGGGTGAAGTCGCGCTGCTGGATGCGCTGGACCGTCAGGCCCGGCGCAGGGCGGAGGGCATCGCGACGCTGAGCGTGTTGGAGGGACCGGAGGCCCTGGGAGGGACCCTCTGGAGCCAGTGGGCCGCGAGGCACGGGCTGACGGTGGTGGAGGTGTCCGGGGAGGACCCGCAAGAGGCGGCGCTGGGCTGGGCCCGGGCGCTGGCGGCGACCCGGGACCTGGGGGCGGACGCGGAGGCGCTGGCGGCGTTCAGCCTGACGGCGGTGAATCCCAGACACACGCCGGTGTTCCGGGGGAAGACAGCCCATGAGCGGCGCGTGTTGCTGGATGCGCTGCCGCCGCCCGCGATGCTGGCGGACGCCACGTGGGCGCTGTGCCGGGAGCTGGTGATTGGACGGGAGGCGGTGGAGCCGGGAACGCTCCCGGATGCCGTGCGCACGGCGTTCGCGAAGAACCTGGGTGCGGGGCTGCGCGCGTTGCACGCGCTGGTGCCGCCCGGGAAGGCCCCGGTGCTGCGAATGGCGGTGGGGGAGGCGCCATCGCACCGGGGGCTCCAGGTCGCGGGAGTGCTGAGCAACGCGGTGCCCGCGCTCGCGGTGGCGTGCGTGGTGTCCAGCGAGGCACTGGGGGCGTTCCTGGCGGGCGGGGAGACGCGGCTGAAGGCGCTGGTGCGCGAGGGCGTGCTGGAGGTGCCGGAGCCGGCGTCGGGGGCGGAGGGGGCGGTGGCGACGCTCCGGAAGCTGGAGCGCACGGGGGCGCCCGAGAAGCAGCGGGTGAGCGCCGCCGAGGTGGCGCTGGCGGTGCTGACAGGCGCGGGCGAGGCAGGCGCGGACCGGGCGCGGAGCAAGGCGGAGGCGTACCTGCGCGACCGGCTGGAGGAGCACCCGGCCACGGCGGGCCTCTTCGAGCTCAACGCCCGGCTGCACCCCGCGGACAAGCGCAGCTGGGAGGTGGACCTGCTGTGCCGCCCGCTGCGCATCGCGGTGGAGATCGACGGCTACCACCACTTCCAGGATCCGGAGCGGTTCCGCCGCGACCGGCGCAAGGACCTGGACCTGCAGCGCGAGGGCTACTGGGTGTACCGGCTGCTCGCGACGGACGTGCTGTCCCAGCTGGAACACATCCTCCACACCCTCGACACGCTGATTGAAGCCCGCGGGCGCGAGCCTGGCGGGCGGGAGCCACGACATGGACACCGACACTCCTGACACCCGGCTTCAGGGCCTGGCACTGGCCTGGTTGGCGACGCGCTCCGAGAAGAAGGCCGGCACGCGCAACGAGCTGGTGAAGACGCTGCACGCGTTCGTGGAGCACCGCTGGAGCCGGGGCGAATGGACCGGCCGGTTCGACGCGCTGCTGGCGGAGCTGCGGGAGGGCAAGCTCGTGGAGGCCCGGGGCCGTTCGGGGCTCACGCTGACGGGGGCGGGCCGTCAGCAGGCGTTGAAGTTCCTGCGGGTGGACTCCCCCAAGGGGCTCACGTGGAAGCGCGTGAAGCAGCAGCACCTGCTGGCGAAGGGGCTGGGCCTGCCGGGCTCCAAGCCCGCGCTGGGGCGCTTATCGGACGCGGACGGCGTGCGCGCCCTGGTGCTCAAGCGGGCGCACAAGCTGGAGGGGCCGGAGACGCCGACACTGGCGCAGGTGCGTGACCGGCTGCTGTGGCGGCAGCTGGGTGTGGAGACGGACGAGGCGTTCTCGCTGCGCGCGGTGCAGGCGCACCTGTTGGGCCAACTGCTGGACCAGGAGGTCCGCGACCCGAAGCGCGGCGTGGAGCAGCTGGCCGCCCGCGCGGTGGGGGCGGCGCGGGTGGATGCGGAAGTGGTGCGGATGGCAGCGCTGCGGGAGTGGGTGCTGGCGGAGGCGGAGAAGGCTTCCGTGAAGCCACTGTCCACGGATACCGCGTCCTTCGCCAGACGGGTGCTGGACGCGGCGGGGGCCGTGCCCCCCTCGGGCCGCTTCGGAGACAACAAGGTCTTCATCTCCCACGTGTGGAAGGCACTGCAGCCGGAGTGGGCGGACCGCCCGGCGTTCAACGAGGCGCTGCTCGCGGCCAACCGCGCGCAGCAGCTGTCCCTGGGACGCGCGGACCTGCTCGCGGCCATGAACCCCCGGGACATCACCGAGTCCGAAGTGCGCACCGTCAGCGCCACCTTCCACTTCGTCGTCCTCTAGTCCCCTCCCTCTCAGGAGCCTCCCCATGTCCAAAGACGCCCGTCTGCAAGCGTTCCTGTCCGATGGCCCCGAGATCTTCAACAGCGTCCAGCAGGGCCAGACGCTCTGGAAGCGGGATCCGTTCGACGTGCCCTCCATCAATGCGCCCGCGCGGGTGGCGTTCGAGCGGCTCGTGAAGCGCGCCACCGCGCAGACGCCGCCGGAGGACGGACGGATTCTTCTCTTGAAGGGGGACTCCGGCAGCGGAAAGACGCACCTGGTGCGTGCCTTCCGCAACAGCGTGCACGAGAGCGGCAGGGGCTACGTCGGGTATCTGCCCATGACCGTCGATGTGACGCACTACGACCGGTACATCCTGTCGGAAGTCATCGACTCGCTGGAGAAGCCGTATGACCACGGCCACGTCGAGGACACGGGGCTGATGCTGCTGTCCGAGGCCGTGCTCAAGCGCTGCACGAACATCTTCGCGGCCCACATCCCGGACGAGGACGTGCTGGGCGACGAGGAGCTGCACGGCAACATCCGCGCGGTCGCGGACGACCTGCACGCGGACCCTGCGTTCCGGAGCATCGACGTCAACCTGCTGCGCGCCCTGCTCTGCCTCCAGCGCCGTGAGGCCCGCTTCCACCACCGCATCGTCCAGTGGCTGCGCTGCGAGGAGATGTCACCGGAAGACCGGGCCATCATCGGCAACCTGGTGCCGCGCAACACCGAGGAGTCCCCCAGCCGGATGCTCATCCAGTTGGGTCAGCTGATGGGCATCTTCGGCAAGGCGATGGTCCTCTGCGTCGACCAGGTGGAGGACATGCTCGACTTCGAGCAGAAGCCCCAGATGGAGCCCTCCTTCCGCCGCGCGATGAGCACGCTGGTGGCGCTGGCGGCCCAGGTGCCCACGGCCATCGTGGTGGTCTGCTGCCTCTCCGACTTCTGGGTCGCGACGCGCTCGCACCTCAACCGCGCGATGCTCGACCGCATCGAGCGCAACCCCGAGCCCGTGGACCTGGAGATCAACGTCACCGCGCAGACGGGGCGAGACATCGCGGCCCGCCGGCTGAAGTCCCTGTACGAACAGCAGGGCATCGCGTTCAACCCGTCCCAGCCCACCTACCCCCTTCCGGCCCAGGGCTTCGAGCAGCTGAGCGGACAGCGGACGCGCGACATCCTGAACGCCTGCCACCGCTACCGGGAACAGGCCATCCAGGACGGCAAGCTGCCGGCGGCGTTCCCCCTGCCGGAGAAGAAGCAGCAGACGCACACGACGGGAGTCACCGTCCCCGCCAAGACGCCTCCGGCGCCGGACCTGGATCAGGCCTGGACGGACTTCAAGGCCAACTTCAAGCCAAGGGTGCCGGAAGGGGACGCGGACATCACCGCGTTGCTCGCCTGGGGCATCAAGGCGAGCGCGGAGGAACTGGGCGACCCGAGCCGCTTCAAGGTGAAGGCTCGTGATGAGGGGGACTCGCTCGACGTCACGGTCCAGCCCGGCGAGGCGCAGTTCCATGTCGCGCTCTGCAACAACACGCCCAAAGGAGGCTCGCTGGGCAAGCAGATGACCCAGGCCATCAAGGCCGCGGCCAGGAGTCTGCCGGTGCTGGTGCGCACCACGGAGTTCCCCGGCAGCCTGGGCACGCTGGTGGCGGAGCAGACCGCCGTGCTCCAGCGCAAGGGCGGACGGCGTGCGGTGGTGGGGCCCAGCGACCTGCGGGAGCTGCTCGCGTTGCAGGCCTTCCGCAAGCAGCAGGACGAAACCGCGTTCCTCGGATGGAGCCGCGTGGCCCGTCCGGTGACGCGGCTCCAGGGCATCACGGACCTGCTGGCCCTGGAGAAGCAGGCCCCTGCCGCCGTCGCGCCTCCCGCGCCCGTGGCAGTCAAGCCTGGCGCCGAGAGGGAGTCCGTCGTGTCCGACGGCGAGTCCGAGTGGGAGGTGACGCCGGCCAGCCAGATTCTGCCGGTCAAGCCGGACAGGTCCCCCGCCCCCGTCGGCAAGTCGAAGAAAGACGAAGGCCCCAAGGGCCAGATGCGTGTGGGCGTCTCCGAAGGCGTCTTCGCCAACACCGTCTTCGTCCAGGCGGATGAGCTGAACAAGCACAGCGCCTTCCTCGGCGGTCCTGGCAGCGGTAAGACGACGCTCGCCCTGAACCTCATCGAGCAGCTGGTGATCCAGGGCGTTCCCGCCATCCTCGTGGACCGCAAGGGCGACCTCGCCGCGTATGCGCGCGACGAGTCGTGGGAGGAGGAACTGGACGACCCGATGATGGTCGAGCGCCGCAAGCTCCTGCGCGAGCGGGTGGAGGTGGCGCTCTACACGCCGGGCCGCTCGGACGGACGGCCGCTGTCCATTCCCGTCGTGCCCCGGGGGCTCGACAAGCTCTCACCCGAGGAGCGCGACCAGATCCTCCAGCAGGCGGCGGACGCCCTCTCCACCATGCTGGAGTACAAGAGCAGCCAGAAGGACAAGGCAGCGAAGGCCCTGCTGGCCCTCGCGCTGCGCCTGTTGGTGCAGCGTCCGTCCGGCAAGGAGATCACCCTGGACCTCATCCAGCGCTTCGTCGCCGCGCAGGACATGGCGCTCGTCCAGGAGGCGCACGGGCTGGATGACAAGGTCTTCACCAAGCTGGCCCAGGATCTGGCGACGCTGCGGCTCAACGCGCAGGCGCTGCTCTCCAACAATGGAGAGAAGCTCGACATGAACGAGCTGCTGGGCCTGGGCGCCGCGAAGGTGCCGGGCAAGACGCGGCTCACCATCATCAGCACCAAGTTCCTGGGCGGATTGCACAGCTCGCTGTTCTGGGTGTCACAGCTGCTGGTGGAGGCCAACCGCTGGGCCAGCCAGCACCCGTCGCCCAAGCTCCAGGCGGTCCTCCTCTTCGACGAGGCGGACATCTACCTGCCCGCGGTGGGCATCCCCGCCACGAAGCAGCCCATGGAGAACCTGCTCCGGCGAGCGCGTTCGGCCGGCGTCGGCGTGATGCTCGCGACGCAGAGCCCGGGCGACCTGGACTACAAGTGCCGCGACAACGTGCGCGCATGGTTCGCGGGCCGCGTGAAGGAAGAGACCGCGCTCCGGAAGCTCAAGCCGATGTTCGCGGAGGCACGCGTGGACGCCTCGGTTCGCCTCCCGGCCCAGAAGACGGGCCAGTTCCACGTCCTGCGTGAAGGCCAGGTGGAACAGCTCAAGGCGGACCGGAACATCATCAAGACGGAGCAACTGTCAGAGGAGGAGATCCTCCAGCTCGCGCACCGCTCCGGGGAGCAGGGCATCCGCCACGCGGGGTGAGCCTGGCCTGGAACACCCGCGAGCAGGGGGGCGCTCCCCTCCCGTGGACGGGACTGGCCCACGAGCGGGGAGCCGTCCTCGCGCGGCTTCGCGCGGCCGCCATTCCCATACTTCCTTCTGGTGTCTCTCATGAGGGGAGTAGAGGAATGGCCGTGAGACAGGGCCAGGAACGGACCTCGCCTGGGCGCCCCGCGTCCGAGGCGCCCTCGTCCATCCAGGCCCTCGACGCCCTGGAGCGCATCTCGGACGCGGTCTTCGCACTCGACCGCTCCTGGCGCTTCACCTACCTCAACTCGAACAGCGAGTGGCTGCTGCGACGCCCGCGCGAGGAGCTCCTCGGGTGCATCGTGTGGGACGAGTTCCCCGAGGCGCGCGGCTCCAAGTTCGAGCAGGAGTACCAACGGGCGCTCAGGGAGCAGGTCCATGTCGCGTTCGAGTCCTATTACGAACCCCTCGATGCCTGGCTGGACGTACGGGCGTACCCCTCCTCGGAAGGCCTCACCGTCTGCCTCCGGGATGTCAGTCCCCGCAAGCGCGCGGAACAGGCACTGAATGAGTCGGAGAAGTTCCTGCGCTCCACGCTCGACTCGCTGTCCACGCACATCGCCATCCTGGATGGCCAGGGCACCATCCTCGCCGTCAACGCCGCCTGGAAGCGCTTCGCGCACGACAACGGCTGCGCGGACGAGAACGCGCGCTGCGGCGTGGGCGCGAACTACCTGGAGGTGACGGAAGCCGCGAAGGGCGAGAACGCCGAGGAAGCCGCCGCCGTGGCGCAAGGCATCCGCGACATCCTCGCTGGCCGCAGCGAATCGTTCGTCCTGGACTACCCGTGCCATGAGCCCGGAGAAGGCAAGCGGCGCTGGTTCCTGCTGCGCGCCACGCGCTTCATCGGGTCGGGCCCGCTGCGCGTGGTGATGGCCCACGAGGACATCACCGCCCGCCATGAAGCCGACGAGGCGTACAACCGGCTGATTCGGGAAGAGGCCGCCCGAGCGGAGGCGGAGGCCTCGCGCGAGCGGATGAACGCGGTGCTCGAGCGCATCACCGACGGCTTCGCCGCGTTCGACCGGGACAGACGCTTCACCTATGTGAACCGGCCCGCCGAAACCCACTTCGGCCTCAAGCGCGAGGTGCTGCTGGGCCGGCGGCTGGAGGAGGTCTTCTCCTGCAATCACGGCTCGGCCATGGCGTCCCTGGTGCGCCGGGCGACGGAGGCACAACTCCCGGTGGAGGAGGAGCAACCCTCGATCGTGGACAGCCGCTGGCTGAGCGTCGTGGCGTACCCGTCCCCGGAGGGACTCTCCGTCTACTTCCGCGACATCACCGAGAAGCGGCGCGTCGAGCTGTGGAGCCGCTTCCTCGCCGACATGGGCGCCGCCAGCACGCGCTCCCTGGACTGTACGGAGGTGGTCCGCACCGTGGTGACGCTCGCGGTGCCCACGCTCGCGGACGGCTGTGCCATCGCCACGCGGCGAGGCTGCCTTGATGAAGGAGCCTCCACCGAGGTCGCCGCGGTGACGCACGAACTGGAGGACGCTCTGCGAGCGGCATGCACGCCCGGAGCCGAGACCCCGTTGGGGAGGACCGTGGAGCAGGCGCTGCGCACGGAGTCGGGGCGGCTCCTGGAGGGCCCCTCCGCGAACAGCCCCGGAGTGGAGTCCGCGGTGGCCGTGCCGCTGGCCCTCCAGGACCATTCCCTGGGGGTGCTGCTGCTGGTGTCCGCGCGCACGGGCCTGCGCTACGGCAAGGAAAGCCTCTCGTTCGTGGAGGAGCTGGCGCGGCGGACCGCGCTGGCGCTGGAGAACGCGCGGCTGTACCGCACCGCGAAGCAGGCCGTCGCCGCGCGCGACGAGACGCTGGGCATCGTCTCCCATGACCTGCGCGCGCCGCTGAACACCATCTCGCTCCTGTCCCGCTCCGCGGAGCGCAGCCTGCTGCGGACGCATGAGGAGGCCCATGCCGCGGAGGCCCTGCGCAAGGTGCGCCTCGTGGTGGGCAACATGGAGGGGCTCATCGACGACCTGCTGGAGGTGGCGCGCGTGGAGTCGGGGCGTACGCTGCTGGACGTGGAGCCGCTGGACGTGCCCCGGCTGCTCCACCAGGTGCAGTCCCTGAACGAGCTGTTGGCGGCGGACAAGGCGCTGCGACTCGACGTGGAGACCGGGCCGGGCCTCCCCCCGGTGCGCGCGGACCGGGCGCGCCTGGCGCGCGTCTTCCAGAACCTGGTGGGCAACGCCATCCGCTTCACCCCGCCCGGGGGCCGCATCCTCCTGAAGGCCGAGCGCCGGGGGGACCAGGTGTGCTTCCGCGTGGAGGACTCGGGGCCTGGCATCGACGCGCAATCGCTGCCCCACGTGTTCGACCGCTTCTGGCAGGCCATCCACACGCGCAGGGCGGGCGCCGGCCTGGGGCTCGCCATCGTCAAGGGGCTGGTGGAGGCCCACGGCGGCCGCGTCTGGGTGGAGAGCCAGCCGGGCCACGGCGCCGCGTTCCTCTTCACGCTGCCCGGCATCCCGGCGGCCTCCGCGAGCCTCCCGCTCGGCGGCACAGCCAGCCCGTAACGCCACTCGCCGGGCGCTGGCGCGAGTCTAGAATGAGGCCATGCACCCGCAGACCGTCTCCGTCGATGGCGTCGTCCAGCGCTGGGAGGACCTGCGCCTGCATGACTTCTCCCAGGGCTTCTTCTTCGGCGCGGGCTTCTTCACCACGTTCCGCATCGACGCCGGGCAGCCGAGGTTCCTCGCGCGGCACCTGTCCCGCCTGCGCTCAAGCCTGGACGCGTTCCCCACCGCCGTGCGCGCTCCGGTTCCCTCGCTCCTTCGCGAGGACGCGGTGCGGGAAGCCCTGCGCCGCTGTCTCACCGCGGATGCGGCGATGGGTCCCCGCTTCACCGGCGTGGGCAAGCTCGCGGTCAGCGACGGACACGTGCTGTGCACCTTCCGTCCCCTCCCCCCGGAACTCGAAGCCCTGCACCGGCAGGGCCGCGAACTGGAAGGCGTGGAGTCCGGGACCTACCGGCGCGCGGAGCGCACGGTGAACCACAAGGGCCTGGCCTGGTTCCGCCAGCACGCGCTGCTGCCGTGGATGCCCTTGCTCACCAACGAGGCGGAGGAGGTCTGCGAGCTGCCCACCGCCAACCTCTTCGTGCAGTTGGACGGCGCGCTCGTCACGCCGCCGCTGTCCGCGCCGTGCCTGCCGGGCATCGCGCGCGCGGTGCTGCTGGCCATGGCGTCCGTGGATGGCCTCCCGGTGGTGGAGCGCGTGCTGCCGCTCGCGGACCTGTCCCGGGCGCAGGCGTGCTTCTACAGCAACGCGGTGGCGCTGGCCGTGGGCGTCCCGAGGCTGCTGGGCCGGGAGCTCCCCGACAGCCTGCGGCTCGCGGAGCGGGCCCGCGCCGCGCTGGAGGCCCGCGCCATTCGCGAGGGCTGAGCAGCCAGCCGAGCAGGCGCCGGACATGGCAATTTTCTCGGGCACCCCCATCTTGGGAGGACATCGGAGGACTTCCCTCCAACGACAGGGGGCTCGACATGGAGACGAAGAAGCCAGACGAGAAGCAGGTCCAGCACCAGGGCATGAGCGAGGACGAGAACCTGCGGCACAAGGGCGGTGGGCGCGAGTCCGAGGCGGACCGGCACGCGGGCCCGAAGCCCGAGGGCAACGGCGGTACGGGGCAGCCCGCGGCGTTCCCGGAACACAACTGACACCGGGCGCGCCACCGGGTTTCACGCGACGGCTCGAAGGTGCTTTCGCGGGAGCCGGGAGCCATTAACCTGGGGCGCATGAGCGCACCCTACGTCTCCCGCGTCCCCTTCGAGTCCGTCCACCCGAAGGCCCTGGCCGTGTACTGCTCGGACGGGCGCTTCACCGAGGCCGTGGAGGACCTGGCCCGCCACCTGGGCCACCCACGCATCGACACGCTCACCCTCCCCGGCGGCCCCGCGCTCCTCAACCGCTGGGCGTCGGACTACCTGGAGAGCGAGGGCTTCACGAAGGCCGCCCGCTTCCTCATCGAAGGCCATCACATCGAGGACGTGCTGCTGCTGGCGCACGCAGGGTGCGGCTACTACCACGCGAAGCACAGCGCGCTGGGGCCGGACATCGCCGTGGAGCAGCAGCTGAAGGACCTGCACTTCGGCGCGAAGGAGTTGCAGACGGCGTACCCGCACCTGCGCATCCACCTCTATTACGTGCGCCCCCACGGGAAGACGATCGAGTTCGAGCCCATCCCCCGCGAGGGCTGAGCCCGAAGCGACAGGCGTCCGCCGACCTGATACGGGGGCGCTCGTGAAGACACAAGACGTAGGCAGGGCGCTCCTGGCGTTGTCCCTGGGTGGCTTTGGCATCGGGACGACCGAGTTCGCCACCATGGGCATCCTCCCGCAGATCGCGAGCGGGCTGGAGACGACGATTCCCCGGAGCGGGCACGTCATCGCCGCCTATGCGCTGGGCGTGGTCGTGGGAGCGCCGCTGGTCGCCATCGTGACGGCGCGGATGTCGCGCCGGGCGCTGCTGCTGCTCTTGATGGTGGCGTTCACCCTGGGCAACGCGGCCTCGGCGCTGGCGCCCACGCTTGAGACACTCATCGCGGCCCGGTTCATGGCGGGCCTGCCGCACGGGGCCTACTTCGGAGTGGCCTCCGTCGTGGGAGCCGAGCTGTTGGGGGCCGGGCGCAAGGGACGCGCGGTGGCGTTGATCATGGCCGGGCTCACGGTGGCCAACATCATCGGCGTCCCGGCGGCGACGTTCCTCGGGCAGCAGCTGGGCTGGCGGAGCACGTTCCTGCTGGTGGGCGCCATTGGCCTGGTGACGCTCCTGGCCCTCTGGCTGTGGGTGCCGCACGTGGCGTCACTGGGAGGAAGCAGCATCCGTCAGGAGCTGTCCGCGCTGAAGCAGCCGCAGGTGTGGTGGACGTCGCTGGTGGGCGCGGTGGGCTTCGGGGGGCTGTTCGCGGTGTACAGCTACATCGCTCCGACGCTGACGTTCGCGTCGGGCATGTCCGAGTCGGCGCTGCCGTGGGTGCTCGCGCTCTTTGGCGTGGGCATGACGGTGGGGGCGTTCCTGGGAGGCCGCCTCACGGACCACTCGGTGACGCTCGCGATGTGGGTGGGGTTTGCCGCGACGACGGTCGTGATGGTCCTGTTCGCGCTCACGGCCCAATCGCCCTGGGCGGCGGTGCCGCTGGTGTTCCTCATTGGCGTCGCGGCGCAGTTCCTCGCGCCCGCGGTGCAGGTGCGGCTGATGGAGGCCTCGCCCGGCGCGCCGTCCCTGGCCGCGTCGATGTCGCACTCCGCCCTGAACATCGCCAACGCCGCCGGAGCCTGGGTGGGCGGCCTGGTCATCGCGGCCGGGTATGGGTACCTCGCGCCGGCCTGGGCCGCCGTCGCGCTCACGTTGGTCGGAGCAGCGCTCTTCGCGGTCGCGAACCGTGGCGGCGGCCGTCCCGTGCCGGTGCACGTCGAGCACGCGTAGCCACGCGAGCGCTGATCAACGGTCGTCGCTCGCCCATTCCGCACGGATGTTGGCGACCATCTTCAAGGCATCGGCATCCGAGAGGGACTGGGCCATGGATTCGGCGCTTGCCAGGGACGAACGTGCGCTGTCCGCCCGGCCTGACCGCCAGAGGACGCTCGCCAATGCGATCAGGAGGAGTGGATCCGGATCCGCCGTAGCAATGGCCTCTTCGTAGTAGCGCGATGCTTGCGGAAGTCTCCCGGTGACCTCGCAGTGGAGGCCCGCTGTTCTCGCCAGAAGGGATGCATCGGCGGGCCTTTCCTTGTCTGACCGGGTGAGAGAGAGAGCAGCTTCGAGGCAATCAATGGCCTCGGCCGTCCTCCCGGCCTGGGCGAGCTCGGACGCGGCCCGAAGGGGATGCTTTTCATTCACCATGACCTGAATCTTAAGAGCGCCCAGGAACCGGGTCAGCCCTCCGGGGGCCATGACCCTGGAGGGACTGGCGCGCGCCAAGAAGCGCTCAGCGCGCCCCACCCTCACGGGCTGCCGCGTCCTGGAGCCCCTTCCGGAGCGCATCCAGCAATGACGGCGGGTCACCCACGCGGAAGGCAAGAAGCCCCGCGTCGAAGTCGGCGCGAGCACCCGCGACCTCACCGCGCTGGAGCCTGAGTACGCCCCGCTCGTGAAGCAGCTCGGGGTCCACCGCGTCGCCCTGCTGGGACGCGAGTGCGTCCGTGAGGTCCTGTTCCGCGGCATCCGGCCGCCCCGCGAGGGCTCTGCACCGGGCCCGCTGCTGGAGCAGCCACGGATTGCCCCGGTCCTCCGCCAGGGCCGCCGTCCAGTCCTTCTCCGCCTCCGCCAGCCGGCCCAGCGCTTCGAGCGACTCCGCGCGCTTCATGTGCAGCACCAGCGCCTTGCGGAAGCCCGCCGCCTCCACCTGCGCGAACTCCTCCACCGCCTCCGCGTGCCGCCCCAGCCGGGCGAGCGTGAGGGCCCGGTGGTAGCGCGTGGCCACGTGGCCGGGCGCCAGTTCCAGCACGCGGTCGTACCAGGGCAGCGCCTCCGCCGGCTGGCCGCCCCACACGCCCAGCGTCAGCCCCACCTCCACCAGCACCCGCACCTGCGTCGGATGCGCCTCCGCCAGCGTCCGCGCCAGCGCGAGCGCCGACGTGTAGCGGCCTCCCCGGCGCAGGCGGTCCACCTCGCGCAGGGGCTCGGAGAGCTCCGGGGGCCACGCCTGTCGTCCGTTGCGTTCCATGTGGGTGGGGGCGGTCGTCCGGCATTTCGCAGGCACGTCCCGGGGTGTCAAGGCGGCGACTTGACCCGGAGGCCCGGTCGCGCGAAGAGCGCTGGCATGAAGCCCTGGGAAACAGTGGAGCGAGCGCAGGTGCCGGACGTGGGCGAAGTCGTGCTCGCCCGGCGGGACGAAGAGTACGTGCTGCGCGTGCGCGGCCAGACGTTGATGTCCAGCCGCCAGCATGGCTCGGAGATGGCCATGGCGGAGGCCGGCTGCGCGAACCTCTCGGCGGACACGCCCGCCCGGGTGCTCGTGGGCGGGCTGGGCTTCGGCTTCACGGTCCGCGCGGTGCTCGACCGCCTGGGGCCCGGCGCCCGCATCGTCGTCGCGGAGCTGATGTCCCCGGTCGTGGAGTGGAACCGGGGGGTGCTCGCGCCGCTGGCGAACGCGCCGCTGGAGGACCCGCGCGTCACCGTGGTGGAGGGTGACGTGGGCAAGGTGATGCGCAGGCAGCAGGGCGCCTTCGACGCCATCCTGCTCGACGTGGACAACGGCCCGAAGGCCATGACCCACCCGGACAACGACAGCCTCTACGACCTCGCCGGTGTGTCGCACGCCTTCAACTCCCTGCGCTCCAACGGAACGCTGGTGGTGTGGAGCGCCGGGCCCTCGGCCGCGTACGTGAAGCTGCTGGAAGAGGTGGGCTTCTCCGTCCAGCTCCTCCACCCCTCGGCGCACGGCACCAAGGGACCGAAGCACACCCTCTTCGTCGCCCGGCGCGTGCCCAAGGCGAAGTCCTCGTCCTCGTCCTCGTCGTCCCGGCCGCCGTCTCGAAAGCGCTGAAGCACACGAGCATTCTCTCCCTCCGGAGGTGGCAGCCCATGCGGTGCGTCCAACTGTTCCTGCTCGTCGTCATCCTCGTCAGCGGCGTGGGCCATGCCGCTGAAGCGGAGCCGATGCCTCCGCACACGACGTTCACGCTGACGTCGAAGAAGCTCCGGGAAGCGCGGCGCATCAACGTCTACACGCCGCCCGGCTACGACACGGCGAAGGGCGTGCGCTACCCCGTGCTCTACATGCCTGACGGTGGCGAGCAGGAGGACTTCCCGCACGTCGCCACCACCGTGGACACGGCCATCCGCGCAGGGGAGATGCGGCCCGTCATCCTGGTCGGCATCGAGAACACCGAACGGCGCCGGGACATGACCGGCCCCACGCAGGTCGAGGAGGACAGGAAGATTGCCCCGCGCGTCGGCGGCTCCGCGGCGTTCCGCGCCTTCCTGCGCGACGAGCTGATGCCCCACGTCCGCCGCAAGTACCGCGTCACCGACGAGACGGCCATCATCGGCGAGTCGCTCGCGGGGCTGTTCATCCTGGAGACGTTCTTCCTCCAGCCCGGGATGTTCGGAACCTCCATCGCGCTGAGCCCCAGCCTCTGGTGGAACAACGAAGAGTGGGTGCGCAAGGCCGGCGACCAGCTCAAGGCGAAGCCGGACCTGAAGGCCACGCTCTACGTGGCGTCCGCCGGTGACGACGTCGCGGCCGAGGCCGGGCGCCTGGCCGAAGCGCTCCGCGCGAACGCGCCCACGGGATTGAAGTGGAAGTACGAACCCCGGCCCGACCTGCGCCACGCCAACATCTACCGTTCGATGGAGGCGAAGGTGCTGCGGGAGGCCTTCGCGCCCGCCTCCACCACGAAGGCCATCCCTTGAGCAGGGAGACAGGGCCCGCCGCTACGGCGCGAGCCGCGCGGTGCCCGTGCCCACCGCCTCCGGAGGCCGCATCATCCCGGCCGCCACGCGCAGGCCCAGCCAGCGCGGCGTGAAGCGCGTCAGGTTGGCCTGCAGCCAGTTGCGCCACCCCGGCACCACCGACGCCCGGCCCTGGTCCAGGGCCTTGAGGCCACGCAGCACCACCTCCTCGGCCGTCGCCATGGGACCGACTGCCGCCTGCTGGGTGCCCACCACGTCGAAGAACGCCGTCTTCACGGGCCCCGGGCACAGGGCGGTGACTCGCACGCCGCGCTCGCGCGTCTCCTCCGACAGCGCCTCCGTGAAGGACAGCACGAACGCCTTGGTGGCCCCGTAGATGGCCATGTACGGCACCGGCTGGAAGCCCGCGGTGGAGGCCACGTTGAGGATGCCGCCCACGCCGCGCGCGAGCATGTCCGGCAGGAACAGGTGGCTGGTGTCCACCAGCGACGTGACGTTGAGCATCACCTGTTCGTGCTGCCGCGCGAACGGCGCCGCGTCGAAGGACCCGTGCGTGGCGAAGCCCGCGTTGTTCACCAGCAGGTCCACCCGCAGGCCCTTCTCCTGGCAGCGCGCGTACAGCTCGCGGCCCGCGCCCTCGCGGCCCAGGTCCAGCGCGATGACCTCCGCCTGGATGGGGTAGGCCTTCGTCAGCTCCGCCGCCAGCGCGCGCATCCGGTCTTCTGAGCGGGCCACCAGGATGAGGTCCATGCCGCGCGCCGCCAGCTCGCGGGCGAACACCTCCCCCAGGCCGGAGGACGCGCCCGTCACGAGCGCGCGGTGGCCCGCGTAGGGGAAGGCCTTGCCCCGAGGGGCGGGAGCGACAGGAGCACGAACAGGGGGCTGGGACGAGGTCGTTTGCATGGGGTTAGAATGTGAGCGGTCGCTCACGTTCTCAACTCGCGTGGTGCTCACATTTCCCCGAGGAGGCCTCATGCCCCGCCGTCCCCCACCCTCCCGTCGCAGGGCGCCCCGTCAGGAGCGCGCGCAGGCCACGGTGGATGCCATCCTCACCGCGACCGCTCGCGTTCTGCTCAGGGATGGCTACGAGGCCGCGAGTACCAACCGCATCGCCCAGGAGGCGGGGGTGAGCGTGGGCTCGCTCTACCAGTACTTTCCCAGCAAGGAGGGGCTGGTGACGGCGCTGATGGAGCAGCACCGCGCGCGGTCGCTGGCGAACTTCGAGGCCGGGCTGGTGCCGCTCGCCGGACAGCCGCTCCCGGTGGCGATGCGCGCCATCATCCGGCAGGTGCTCGCGGTGAAGCGGGAGAACCCCCGCCTGCAGCAGGTGCTGCACGAGCTGATGCCGCGGATGCGGCAGTGGGGCCTGTCGGATGCGTACTCGCAGCGGCTGCACCGGCTGGTGCGGGCATTCCTCGCGCCCCGCATCGAGGACCTGCGCCCCCGGAACCTGGACATGGCGGTCTTCATCCTCGTGAACACCGTGGAGGCGCTGTGCCACACGGCGCTGACGGACCGGCCGGACTACGTGGAGGACGATGCGTTCGTGGATGAAATCGCCGCGCTCGCGGTCGGCTACCTGCGCCCGGAGCCGGCCCTGGCGCGTCCAAGGCGCGCGACGCGGGAGCGCGCGGCCCGCGTGTGAAGGGCACCACGTCCTTCCGCGAGGAGGGTCCGACGCGTGGCCTTGGAGGGGCTTTCGCGCGCGTGGACGCCCTCCTCGCGGGAGGAAGGCCGTGTGTCAGGGCGGCGCGGGTGCGCGGCCCAGGGGAATCACCAGCGGCCCGGGCAGGTCCGGCCGCGACACCACCTCCACCTGCAACCCGAAGGTGCCCGCGATGAGGCCGGGCGTCAGCACGCCCGAAGGCGTGCCCGTCTCCACGCACCGGCCCTGAGCCAACACCGCGATGCGGTCCGCGTACCGCGCGGCCAGGTTCAGGTCATGCAACACCGCGAGCACCGCGCCGCCGTCCTGCGCGAACGCCCGGGCGCGCTCCAGCACCAGGTGCTGGTGGGACAGGTCCAGGCTCGCCGTCGGCTCGTCCAGCAGCAGGTAGCGGTGGCCGTGCGCGGGTGGCGTCCACAGCTGGGCCAGCACGCGGGCCAACTGCACGCGCTGCCGCTCGCCACCGGAGAGCGTGGTGTACGCGCGCGAAGCCAGGTGCTGCGTGTCGGTGGCATCCAGCGCCGCGCGGGCGATGTCCAGGTCGGACGCCTCACCGCCCCGCCGGGCATGAGGGCTGCGGCCCAGGGCCGCCACTTCCAGCGCGGTGAAGCCGAAGCCCAAGGAGGCCTCCTGCGGCAGCACGCCCAGCCGCTGCGCGCGCTCCACGTAGTGCCACTGGTGCAGCGCAATGCCCTCCAGGTACACGTCACCCGTCTTGCAGCGCAGCTCGCCCGACAGCGCCGCGACCAGGGACGACTTGCCCGCGCCGTTGGGGCCCACCACGGCCAACACCTCGCCGGGCTGGACCTCCAGCGACAGCGGACCGGCCACCCTGCCCTGCCCGCGCCACACTTCAATGCCGCGCGCCTCCAGGCTCATGCCGCCCCCTTGCGCGCGAGCAGCGCGATGAAGGCGGGCACGCCCAACACGGACGTGAGCGCGCCCACCGGCAGCTCGGATGGAGACGCCAGCGTGCGCGCGAGCAGGTCCGACGCGAGCAGCAGCGAGGCCCCTGACAGCGCGGACGCGGCCAGCAGCCTGCGGTGGTCCGGACCGAGCGCGATGCGCAGCAGCGCCGGCACCAGCAGGCCCACGAAGCCAATCATCCCGCAGAACGACACCGCGGCGCCCACGCCCAGCGCGGCGGCGAGGATGAGCTTGCGCTTGAGCCGCTCCACGTCCACGCCCAGGTGCCACGCCTCACGCTCGCCCAGGAGCATCAGGTTGAGCGCCCGCGCCTCGCTCAGGAGCACCCCCAGCGTCACGGCCAGCGGGAGCGCCGCGGCGCCCACGGTCTCCCACGACGCGCCGCCCAGGCTGCCCAGGCTCCAGAAGGTGATGGTGCGCAGCTGCGCGTCCGTCGCTGCGTGCGTGAGCAGGCCCATGCCCGCGAACGCGCCCGCGCTCACCGCCACGCCCGCCAGCAGCACGCGCGGAGTGTCCGTGCGCCCTCCTCCCGTGCCCAGCCGCAGGGCGAGCACCGTCGCCGCCAGCGCGCCCAGGAAGGCCGCGCCCGGCACCAGCAGCATCCGGAGGGGCCCCACGTGCGCGGCCAGCGTCACGTCCAGCACGATGGCCAGCACCGCGCCCAGCGCCGCCCCGCTGGAGGTGCCCAGCAGGCCGGGCTCCACCAGCGGATTGCGGAAGAGGGCCTGGAGCGCCGCGCCCGTCGTCGCCAGCACTCCGCCCACCATCACGGCCATCAGCACGCGCGGCAGGCGCAAGGTGAACAGCACCGCGCGCTGCCTGGCGTCCAGCCGGTGGGAGGCCTCGCCCAGGCCCAGCGCTTCCCAGAGACTTCCGAGGATGGCGGACGGCGGCACCGTCATGGAGCCCACCGCCAGCGACACCAGGACCATCAACGCCAGCAGCAGTCCCAGCGTCACCCAGGGCCCCGCGCCCGGCAGCCGGGAAGGCACCGGACGCGCCGCGGGCACGGGCATGGCCTCCGACGCGCTCATTTGCAGCCGCCCTTCGCCGAAGCTGGCGCCTGCGCCACGGCGTCCTGCACGCGGGCCACGGCCTGGCCCAGGTGGGGCCCCAGCCCCATGAAGTCCACGTCCTCCACGGTGACCAGCTTCCAGCCCTTCACCTGCGACAGCCCGGGCAGCTTCGCCAGCCCCTCCGCGCCCCCCACGGACGACACCGAGCTCGCGGGCAGCAGCACGAACTCCGGCGCCGCCGCCACCACGGCCTCCGCGCCCAGCGGCTTGTAGCCCTGCAGCGAGTCCGCCGCGTTCACCGCGCCCGTCAGGCGGATGAGCGTGTCCGCGACGGTGCCCGAGCCCGCCACCATCATCGTGCCCGCGCCGCGAGCGTAGATGGCGAGGATGCGCGGCGGCTTCGAGCCCTTGACCTGCGTCGCGCGGTCCGCCGCCTTCTTCAGGTCCGCGTCCAGCTTCGCCACCAGCGCCTTGCCCTGCTCCGGCGTGCCCAGCCGCTCCGCGATGCCCTGGATGCGCGCACGCGCGCCCTCCACCGTGGGCTCGTTGGCGAACGTCTCCACCTTCATGCCCGCCTGCTGGAGCTGCTCCAGCACCGGCGGAGGCCCGGCCTCCGCGGAGCCCAGGAGCAGGCCCGCGCCCAGCGACAGCACCCCTTCCGCGGACAGCGCGCGCTGGTAGCCCACCGTGCGCACCTTCGACGCCTCCGGCAGCGCCGCGCTGGAGTCGTCCACGCCCACCACCCGGTCGCCCGCGCCCAGCGCGAACACCGTCTGCGTGATGGCCGGTCCAATGGTGATGAGCTTCGGCGCGGGCTTCGCCACGGGAGGCGCCGCGTGCGCTGCCACCGCGAACAGCGCCGCGACGAGTCCCCACTTCGAGGCCGTCCGCCTCATGACGCCACCTCCACCGCGGGCAGCGTCCGGACCAACTCCTCCATCAGCGCCCGCCACGAGGGGGACTCCAGCTCGCCCGGCTTCCGCTTGCCGAATAGCAGCGCGATGTTCTCCCCCGCCTTGTCGAACAGCTCCAGCGAGGTGACGTCGCCGTCGCGCGTGGGCTTGCGCACCACCCAGGCGGTGTGGACGTGGTCCGCGCGGACGTGCAGGTTGAAGCCCGGGTCCATCACGTTCATCCACGGGCCCATGGGCCGCACCGTGCGCACCGGGCCGGTGTGGATTTGAATCGCGCCCGGGTTGCCCACGAAGACCATGATGGGCAGCTCGCTCGCCGCGGCGCGCTCCAGCGTCCAGCCCAGCGAGTCCGGCGTCACCGGCTTCGCGAACTCAGTCCCCGCGAGCCGCAGCGCCTGCGTGCGCGCCACCTTGAACTTGCCGAGCAGCGCGAAGAACTCGTGCGTGTCCTGGAGCGCGCGCCAGCCGGCCTTGAGCCCCAGCGCGTCGATCTCCGAGTCCGGCCGGGGCGCGGCGGGAGGAGACGCCGGCACCACGTCCAGCACGTGGCGCTGGTCCTCGTGCTGGAGCTCGCGCACCAGCCCCTCGAAGGCGGCGACGTTCGCGTCGTCCTGGAGGTAGATTTTGTGCACCGCCGTGCCGGCGGCGTCGAACACCTGGAAGCTGCGGCGCACCGTGCCGGAGAGGTCCTCACGCAGCGCGAAGACGAAGCACCAGCGCGACAGGAAGAGCCGCAGGTCGATGTCCTCGTCCAGCACCAGCGCCCGGGCGCCGTGCAGCTCCACCTTGCGGTAGACGCCCTTCTTCTCATGCACGGCGGACGCGTTGCGCGTGAGCGCCATCACCCGTCCCAGCGACTCCAGCCGGGGCAGCAACACGTCCAGGCGCGGCTCCAGCCGCACCAGCTCGCCGTTCAAGCCGGTGGCGAGCAGCTCCGCCTCGCTCACGCCCAGCCTGTCCGCCGCGTCGCGGATGCGCATGCGCGGCTCGGACTCACGCAGGGCCACCCAGCGCTCCCGCAGCGCGGCGAGCGGGCTCCCCGCCTCTTCCGGGCGGCCCATCACGGCTGCACCCCGGCCGGCGCGGCCACCTGCGCCCAGAGCAGCTTCACCATCGCGGGCGTGCCGGCGGCGTCGTAATACGACTGCACCCGCACCTTGAAGTACGTCCCCGAATCCGAGCGCACGACGTAGAGCTGGTCGCGCGGCGTGAGCGTGTGGGTCGGCAGGTCGTAGGCGTACCAGCCGTCCCCCGCGTTGAAGACGGTGTCCGGGCTGTCACCGGTGTCCGGGCCATCCGCCGCGTCCGTCACGTAGCCGGACGCGGGCGCCTGGGTGAGCGCCGCGAACGTCGTGCCCGGCACGATGGCCACCTGCACGCCGCCCGTGCCGCTGACGCCGCCGCGCGCCTTCACCGTGTAGCGCTGGAAGGCCAGGTCCCAGACCGCGTCCTCCGTCGCGCTCACCTGCTTGCCCGTGTCCAGATCCACGCCCACCCACGCCTCCGCGTCGGTCGCGTCCACGACGGAGGTGAACGAGCCGTCGCCGTTGTCGTGGTGCTTGAGGTTCGCGCCGTCCTGCGGCGTGACGACGGGGTTCTCGTCCTCGTCGGGCCCTGGCGTGGGCTGGAGGTCGTCACCGCACGCGGTGCCCAGGCCCGCGATGAGCAGCGCCGCGCAGGCGCGGCCCAGGAAGCCGGGACGGAAGGGAATGAGGAACATGCGGACTCCTTCAGGGTGCAGGGGTGAGGAATCAGAACCGGGTGGAGACGCCGGCCTGGAGGGTGCGGGGGGGAATGGGCAGGTCCGTTGGATTGCCCGCACCGGTGAGGTTGCTGCCCACTACGAAAAGCTGGAGCCCGCCCGCTGGCATGAGCCAGGCGACTCGGGCATCCAGGGAGACGGTGGGGCTGGCACGGTAGGAATCCGCCACACCGTCTCCGTTGGTATCGGGATGGAAGGAACGCTCGCCGGTGAGCGCGCCGCGCACGTTGGCCTCCAGGCGCCACTCGCGGTGGCGCCACGTGGCCTGCGCGGTGAGCCGGTGCCGCGCCTGGCCTTCCAGCGCGCGGTCCAGTTCCTGGTCGGTGCCGTCGGTGAGCGTGTAGCCCAGCTCTACCTGGATGCGGCCGGGCAGCGTCTGGCGCAGGCCCAGCTCGCCGCCGCGCACGCGGGCCCGGGCGATGTTGATGTACGAGTAGCGCAGGAAGTCGCCCTCGGACTGAAGCGACGCGGTGATCATGTCGCGCAGCGAGTGCTGGAACAGGCCCACCCACACCACGGAGTCGCGCGTGGGGCGCGTCTCCACGTTGAAGCTGAAGCTGCGCGAGCGCTCCGGCTTCAGGTCCGGGTTGCCGCGCACGGTGTAGCCCACGCCGGGGTTCTCGAAGTCGATGAGCAGGTCCTGGAAGCTGGGCGCGCGGTAGCCCCAGCCGTAGCTGCCGCGCACGGTGAGCCACGACAGCGGGTCCACCTTCAGCGCGAAGCGGGGCGTGAGCGCGAGCCCGAACTGTGAATCCACGTCCACCCGTCCGCCGCGCACCGCCACCAGTCCCAGGCGCTCCCACAGCGTCCAGCTGTCCTGCGCGTACAGGGAGCCTCGGCCGCGCCGCCCGCGTCCGCCGTCCAGCCGGTCCGACTGGAGCCATTCGCCCAGGTACTCGGTGCCCACCACCAGCGCGTGGCCGCCGCCGGGACGCGCGTCCAGCTGCGCGCCCACGCGGGCCTGCTGGTCGCGCGTGTCCTCCACGGTATCCAGCGCGCCGGCGTTGCGCTGGTCGCGCAGGTAGCGCCGCTCGTAGTGCCCGTAGGACACGTCCGTGCGCAGGTTCACCTTCTCCCCCAGCCGCCAGGACGGTGACAGGCGCGAGGTGAAGGTGTTGTCGCGGGTGGCCCGATCAAAGACCGCGCCCGCGGCGCCCAGCTCCACGCCGCGCTGGATGCGGTGCGAATAGGAAGCGGTGCCCTCCAGCGACAGCGTCTCCGTGCCGCGCCAGTCACCGCGCGCGGACAGGTCGTAGCCGCTCAGCGTGCTGCCCGTGGTGCCGATGTCCGCCGTGTCCAGGTCGTAGGCGTCGCGCCGCTGGAGCCCGGCGCTCATGCGCAGGCCCCACGCGTCGCCGCGCGCCTCACCGGTGGCGTCCAGGTCCAGGCGCCCGAGCGTGCCGTACGCTGCGCGCAGGTCCGCGCCCAGGGTGCGCTGCGCGCGGCGGGTGATGAAGTTCACCACGCCCGCCACCGCGTCGCTGCCGTAGAGCACGGACCCGGGGCCCTTCACGATTTCAACCTGTTCGATGTCCTCCAGCGACAGGCGCGACAGGTCGATGTTGCCGTCCACCTTGCCGGTGACGCGCTCGCCGTCCACCAGCACCAGCACGTACTCCGGGGCCAGGCCCTGCATGGACAGCCCGGAGCCCGAGAAGCCCTGCTGCACCACGAAGCCCGGGCGCGCGTTCAACAGCTCCGACGCGTCCCGCGCGCCGCTGGCGACAATCTCCGAACGGGTGATGACCTCGGTGGCCACCGGCGTCTCGCGCAGACGCTCCTGCGTGCGGGAGCCCGTCACCACCGTCTGGAGCGCGGGAGGCTCCTCCACCGGAAGCGCGGCCTGCGCCACGCCTCCATCCGCGGACGGCACGTCCTCTGCCCGGGCCAGGCCGGACAGGGCACTCCACAGCAGCGCGCACAGCCACCAACGCCCGGACATCCCTCGTCCTCCCGGCACGAAAGCCGGGGGCTTCCGCTCACGGGAAGCCTGTCGGGCGCTGGGCTCAGGGGCCTCGGGCCGCAGGAAACACACTGCCGCGAGCCCCCCTCACCGGAGGCCCGTTCCTTCAAAGCGGCTCAGTCGCGCGCACCACTCCGGGGAACACCGCCGCCCCGCGGCCCCGCCGAAGTCCCGGCCTCCAGCGGCACCACCTGCGTCCGGTGACACCGGCGGCACTTCAGCTCCACGCCGCCCGGCACCAGTCGCGCCAACAGGCTGCCGCACATGCAGCGCAGCTCTCCGGCACTTCCCTGTGGCCCGCATCCCTCGTGCATCGCGGCTCCCTGCGTTTGATGGGGCCGGACGATATTGATACTGACTATCAAAGTCAAAAGACCTCCAGTGAACCCTCCAAGTGGGCGTTCAGAGGAGGACCGGCTACTTCGTGCCCGTCTTCGCCTCGGGGCGCGGGGTGGGCGTGGTGGCCTTGGGGGTAACGAGCAGGGGCACCCGGCCTTCGGGGTAGAGCGCGGTGAGGCGGTCGCCGCGAAGCTCCAGCGCGGCCAGGTGGCGGCCGTAGTGGGTGCTGAGGCCCGTGTCGATGACGATGACGCGGCCGCCGAAGCGGATGGAGAGCCGGCCATCCTTGGACGGCGTGTGGCCCATCACCATGCGGCGGGCGCCGAAGCGCTCCAGCACCTGCGTGAGGCCCGCGTCCCACTTCGCTTCGTCGTCGATGGCGTAGCCGCGGAACCACACCGGGCCCTGCGGATCCACGCCGCCGCCCGGCGCCTGTCCCGGCGTCAGGTCCTGCCACACCCAGCGGTTCACCTCCTCCAGCGTGGTGCCGGGGACGGTGGGCGCCAGGCCGCCGTGGAGGAAGAGCGTGTCGTTGATGCGGATGACGGCGGGGTGCGAGCGCAGCCACTTCCCGTAGCGCCCGTCCGCGGCGTAGGCGGCGGCGTGACCATGGAGCCCCTTGGGCTCGCCCGGGCCGTCAGCGACGGAGGACTGATCCGCGAAGGAGGCGAACTCGCCGGGCGTGACGTAGCGCAGGTCCCCGCGCATGTTCATCAGCTCGTGGTTGCCCAGGAGCGGGTGCACGCGGCCGCCGGCCTTGCGCGCCTCGGTCTCCAGGCGCATGAGCAGCTCGAAGGCATCGCGGGTGTGGTCGCCCCGGTCCGGCAGGTCCCCGGTCTGCACCAGGTGCGCCTTGCCGCCAATCCAGTGGTCCTTCGCGTCGATGAGGCCCGCGAGCCGCAAGACCTCCTTCAGCGCGTCCACGTCGCCGTGCACGTCCGCCACGGCGACGATGCGCTCCACGCCCGTGAAGACGAAGGGGTCCTGCTTCTTCGGGGCGGCGGCACCCGCGAGCGCGGGCAGGAGTAGCAGGGACAGGAGAACGGGACGCACGGGCTTCCTTCCTTTGAAGAGGGCGGAAGCCTATCGCACGTCCCGCTTGGGCCTACGCCCTCGCGGCGGCGTAGATGTCCAGCAGCGTGATGCCCGCGACAGCGCCGGTGGCGGCGAGCAGGCGGCCCTTGCGCACGCCCGGCTCGCGCAGGCCCTTGCCCATGGTGGCCAGGTCGAGCGCGTCACCGGCCACGCGCGCCCACAGCCACGGGCGCTTCTTCGCGGGGCTCAGCAGCGCCACACCGGCCGCGAGCTCCCGGGCGCCGTAGGCCCGCACCCACTTGTCCCCGCGCGAGATGCCGAAGAACCGGAGCAGGTTCCACGCCCCCAACAGCTCCGTGACGCCCAGGCCCACGCTGAACCAGCCCAGCGCGCGCGGCAGCTTGCTCATCGCCTTCGCCATGACACCGCCTCCTCCAGCAGAAAGGTCCGGTGGAAAGCTGGAGGCGTCCCCGGCGCACGCCAAGACCCCTGGCTGTCCAGGCGCCAACGCATGCCGGGAGGCAGACAGGCGATGGAGCCCCTGCCCTAATGGGAGTTGCCGCGAAAGTGGGCCGGAATGGCTCGCACGAGCTGAGGATCCTTCCAGTCCCAGACGCGCTCCGGTGCGCTGTCCACGTCCACCGGCACGGAGTTCCACGCATGCACGTCGTAGGACGTGGAGGCCCGCCAGTGGAAGACGAAGCTGAAGGCGGCCGTCGCGGCGAGCACGCCCACCAGGGCGCGCTGCTGGCGGGGCGCATCCACCGCGAGCTGCACGGGGTACGCGAGGAAGACCGCGAGATAGGGCAGCACGTCCGTGAAGAAGCGCGGCCCCACGGAGTGCCCCGCCCACCAGACGGGGAACGCGGAGATGGCCACCCAGTGAAGGAGCACGATGACGGCGAAGGCCTTCTCGGAGGGCTCCAACTCCCGGCTCCGCCAGCGCTGGACGAACCCCACCCCGGCGAGCACCAGGAACGGCGAATAGAGGAGCAGCCCGCGCGACGGGCTCACCAGGTTCGTGGCCAGCGCCATGAGGAAGCGCGAGCCCATGATGTCCAGCGGGTGCGAGTAGTACGGCGACAGGAGCGAGCCGTAGATGCGGAGGTTGTACCCGCAGAACGGCAGCGCCACGAGCGCCGCCCCCGTGAAGTACGCGGGCAGCAGCCGGCGGAAGCGCAGGACGAAGTACGCGGTGACGACCACCACGGAGAGCGAGTGCGTGGGCCGGCACACATACGCGAGCGCCACCGCGAGCCCGGCGAGGAACGCGGTGCGCGGCGTCTGCGCGGGCCTCGACAGCAGCAGCACGACACAGGCGATGGCGAGCAGCCCGGGGCCGTGCTGCCAGAGGACGCGGCTGGCGGTGGAGTACGCCGTCGTCCCCAGCCCGAAGAGCAGGACGGTGACGAGCGCGGCGCGGGCGGACACGCGCCTTCGCAGCGCGACGAGCAGCACGCCCGCGGCGGCGCACACGTAGAACGAAGCGATGAGGTTCTCGGTGCGGTGGAAGGAGCCCAGGTCCACCTTGCCGGTGCTCCGGAACAACTCCAGCCACGCCAGCGCATCCGCGCCGGGAGTCCCCAGGTGCGCCAGCAGCGGCCGGCCCAGTGAGAACAGCCCCTCCGCGGCCGCCAGGAACGGGAGCGCGGAGACCATCACTCCGGGCGGGTACTCGTAATAGGTGTGGCCGCCGTAGACGCCTCGCGCGTATGCGGTCGCCGGGGCGAACGACGGCGCGAACTCGTCCAGGTCGGCGTTGCCCTCATGGAGGATGCTGGCGGCGGAGGGGATGGACCACAGCGAGTCCGTCTGCATCTGCACCTGGCTCGCGGTGTAGACCGCGAACAGCCCCAGGCACAGCAGCCAGGCCGCGAGGGACGAAGCCGCGAAGTCGCGGCGGGACGGGGAGGACGCCGGAAGCACGGAGCCGCTTCTAGCGAATCCCGGCTCCCTGCGCGCGGCCCGCGTCACGCGGGGGAAAATCAGCGAGGATGGCGCGCATGAAAATCTGGGTCGATGCCGATGCGTGTCCGGGGCCCGTGCGGGACATCCTGCTGCGCGCCGTGCAGCGCGTGAAGGTGCCCATCGTCTTCGTGGCGAACAAGCCGCTGGCGCTGCCGCGTCTGGCGTACGTGTCCACCGTGCAGGTGGGCGCGGGGCTGGACGTGGCGGACCGGCACATCGCCACGTCCGCGGAGGCCGGGGACCTGGCCGTCACGCAGGACATCCCGCTGGCCGCGCTGCTCGTCCCCAAGGGCGTCGTGGTGATGGACCCACGCGGAGAGCTCTTCACGCCGGAGACCATCGACGAGCGGCTGTCGATGCGGAACTTCATGCAGGAGCTGCGCGACAGCGGCGTGAACACGGGCGGCCCTGGCGGCTTCTCACCGCAGGACCGCCAGCAGTTCGCGGCCACGCTGGACCGCGAGCTGACCCGGCTGGTGAAGCAGCAGGGCTGAGGCGTCAGAGCCTAATGGCCGGCGCCGCCGCTGCCCTCCGCGGGAGGCGTGCCGGTGGACGGCGCCACGGGGCTCGTGCCAATGCCCTTGTTGCGGTTCCAGGCCTCCGGGATGATGTCCAACCGCGCGCCGGGGTTCTGCGACGGCACGACTTCCGGGGCCAGGTTGTCCGCGCCGCGCATGTCGATGCCGCCCGAGCCGCCCGTGCCCACCTCGTTGGCGTCCACGCACTTGAAGTCCTCCGGCTTCGAGGACTTCTTGATGCCCGTGCCTCCGGTGGCTTCAGCGCTGGCCTGGGCCTCCGCGCCCACGGTGCCGTAGAAGTTCAGGTCATGCTTGCGCTGCATCTCCTGCGTGCGAGGCGACTCCTCCGAGTCCCAGGACATCTCGTCGCTGGCGAATGCCTCGGACGGGGACTCCTGTGGAACGGACGCGGTCTGCGTGGCACAGCCGCCCAGCAGGAGCGCGGTCATCGAGGCCATGAGCGGAAGCTTCATCGGGGGGTCCTCCAGAAGTGTCGTCCGCCTCTCAAGTTGGAGGCACTCGCGGCGGGGGCAAGCGACGGGGAACCAGCCGGGCCAGCGGCCCCGTTCCAGGCCGGGGCCCTGCTCAATGGTCCACGGACGCATCGCCTCCGTGCAGACAGGCCAGCGCCGCCACGGTGAGTGACTCGCAGCCGCTGCGCAGTGAGCCCTCGCGGTCCGGCGCGTAGTGGCTGGTGTGTGGCCCCGGCAGGTGCGCCACCTTCTCCTGCGGCGTCGCGCCCGGCGCCTCCTCCCAGGCCTTTCGCGGGGTGATGCCCATGTACCAGTACGCGATGGGCACCGGGCGCTCCGGCCCCTGGGCGAAGAAGGGGAAGTCCTCGCTCGCGGTGGCGAGCACGCCTGGCACCAGCGCTTCCGCTCCGAACCATTCCGCGTGCGCGTCCCGGACGCGGCGGATGAGCTCCGGGTCGTTGCGGTTCACCGGCCCGCGGTTCAGCACCTCCACCTGGGGAGGCTTCGGCGCGCCCGACGCCGCGGCCTCGCCCTTCGCGATGCGTTCGATGGCCGCGAGCACGCGCGCCTGCACCGCTTCGTCCTCCGTGCGCACCGTCAGCTCCAGCACGGCTTCGTCCGGAATCACGTTGGCGCGAGTCCCCGCATGGAAGCTCCCCACCGTCACCACCGCGGCCTCCAGCGGCGACAGCACGCGCGACACGATGGTCTGCAGGCGCATCACCACGCTGGCCCCCAGCACCACGGGATCCACGGACAGCTCCGGCTGCGCCCCGTGCGAGCCCCGGCCGAAGAGGCGCAGGCGCACGTGCGCGGAGCCCATCATCGTCACGCCCTCGCGGTGCATGAAGGTGCCCACCGGCAGCGGCGCCGTGTGCTGGCCCAGCACCGCGTCCGGCGTGCCGAAGCGCGAATAGAGCCCGGCGTCCAGCATCGCCTTCGCGCCCTGGAAGGTCTCCTCCGCCGGCTGTCCCACCACCATCAGCGTGCCGCGCCACGTATCGCGCGAGCGAGCCAGCACCGCCGCCGTGCCCACCAGGCACGCGGTATGGACGTCGTGGCCGCACGCGTGCATCACCGGCTCACCGTCCTCCGTCCGGGCGCGGCTCGCGTAGGGCAGCCCCGTCTTCTCCTCCACGGGCAGCGCGTCCATGTCCCCACGCAGGAGCACCGTGGGCCCGTCGCCGTTGCGCAACAGGCCCACCACGCCGTGGCCGCCCACGTCCCGGCTCACCTCGTAGCCCTCCGCTTCCAACCGGCGCGCCACCTCGGCGGCCGTGCGCGCTTCCTGACCGGACAGCTCCGGGTGCGCATGCAGGTCCTGGTAGAGCGCGTCCACGTCCGGCAGCACCGCGTCCAGGTGCGCGAGCGCGCGCCGGGCGCGGGCCTGGATGCCTGAAGCGGTGGACGGGCCCGTGACGGACTGGGGGTAGGCGTCGTTCATGGCGGAGTGCTCCCATCCCGGACCCGAGGAGGAGGTACCGCGGGCCTCCGGGTACGGCTCAAGGTGGAAGCCGCGCGCGGGGCGTCACAGGGGGATGGGCAGGGAGGCAGGCAGGGGCCCGGCTTCGTGCGCCGCCTCCCCCACCCTCGGGGGCGCCGTGGGCCTCCGGGGTACCGCCTGTTCGTTCGTTGTTCGCCCCTCCCCCGAAGGTCACCTTCTGGCTGCGCATCAGACACATGGAGGGAGCGGTCATGAGGCGAAGCATCGCGTTGGGGCTCTGCCTGGCAGGACTGACGGGTGGCGCCGCCAGGGCCCAGGACCCGCCGCCGGACGCGCCCACGCGGATGGGGCGGGTGGATTGGAAGGGCCCCTACTTCCTCCTGGGATTGGGAGTGGAGGGCTACACGGGCAAGCTCGCGCCCAACCTGGATCCAGGGCCGTCGTATGGCGTCTTCGTGGGCTACCGCGCCAATGACTATCTGGGCCTGGAGCTGGGCTACAGCGGCGGCGTGAGCAGCCTGTCCGTCGCGGACAGCTCCGACTTCTTCGGCACGCCGGACATCGTGCGCAACGGAGCGCAGGCGGCGCTCACGATTGGCTTCACCCCCACCCGGCTGCAGCCCTATGTGCTCGGGGGCATCGGCGTCGAGCGCTACTCGGTGCGCGAGGGCACCTTCTTCCGGTTCTTCGACGACACCGGGGGCTACGCGCCCGTGGGAGCGGGCGTGCGCTTCAAGATCAACCCCCAGCTCACGGCCGAGGTGCGCGGCAGCTACAGCTTCCTCTTCGGACAGGACTTCGCGCCTTCGCAGGACATTGGCGCGGGGGATGGCCGCTACTCGGGCATCCTGATGATTGGCGGCAGCTATTGAGGTGCGCATGTCCGCCACGCTGATCGACCTGCTCGACGAGCGAAGCCGCCGTCCTCCGGATCCACGCCTCTACACCTTCCTGGAGGACGGCGCGGAGGTGACGCTCACCCGGGGTGCGCTGGCATCGAGCGCGCACCGCATCGCCGCCGCGCTCCAATCGCTCGCGGCCGAGGGCGAGCGCGCGGTCCTGCTCTATCCGCCCGGCGCGGACTACCTCCGAGGGTTCTTCGGCTGCGTGTGTTCGGGGCTGGTGGCGGTGCCGGCATATCCACCGGACCCATCGAGGCTGGAGCGCACCCTGCCCCGCCTGCGCGCGCTCATCGCGGACTCCGGGGCCACGGTGGTGCTCACCACGTCCTTCATCCTGTCCATGGCGGAGTTCCTCTTCACGGACGCGCCGGAGCTGCGAGCGCTGAAGTGGGTGGCGACGGACGCGCTGGAGGAAGGCGACGCGGCGGAGTGGAGGCGGCCGGACGTGACGGCCGACACGCTGGCCTTCCTCCAGTACACGTCCGGCAGCACGGGGACGCCCCGGGGCGTGATGCTCAGCCACGGCAACCTGCTGCACAACCTGGGGGCCATCTGTCGCGCCTTCCAGACGCGCGACGACAGCGTGGGCGTCATCTGGCTGCCGCCGTATCACGACATGGGACTCATTGGCGGAGTGCTGGTGCCGCTGGCGCAGGGCTTCCACACGGCGCTGATGTCGCCGCTGACGTTCCTCAAGCGGCCTCGCGCGTGGCTGGAAGCGCTCACCCGCTTCGGAGGCACCATCAGCGGCGGGCCCAACTTCGCGTTCGACCTGTGCGTGCGGCGCATCCCGCCCGCGGAACGGGAGGGGCTGGACCTGGGCCGCTGGGAGGTGGCGTTCTGCGGAGCGGAGCCCATCCGCCCGGACACCCTGGAGCGCTTCGTGGAGGCGTTCGGACCGCATGGCTTCCGGCGCGAGGCGTTCTATCCATGCTACGGCCTTGCGGAAGGGACGCTCATCGTCTCCGGTGGAGCGAAGGAGGCCGCGCCCGTCCTGCGCGACGTGGACTCCGCCGCGCTGGAGGCAGGCAGCGCGAGGGCGCCCGTTGGCGCGGCCCGGACGCTGGTGGGCAGCGGAGCGACGCTGCCGGATCAATCCCTGTGCATCGTGGCGCCGGACACCCGCCGAGTGCTCCCGCAGGACGAAGTGGGCGAGGTCTGGGTGAAGGGGCCCAGCGTGGCGAAGGGCTACTGGAGGCGCGAGGACGAGTCCGCGAGGGTGTTCCAGGCAAGGACCGCGCAGGGAGACGGGCCCTACCTGCGGACCGGGGACCTGGGCTTCCTGGACGACGGAGAGCTGTACGTCACGGGGCGAGAGAAGGACCTGATCATCGTGCGAGGCCGCAACCTGTACCCACAGGACCTGGAGACGGTGGTGGGGGAGAGCCCCCCGCGCTCAGGCCTGGATGTGGCGTGGCCTTCGGCGTGGCGGTGGACGGCGAGGAGCATCTCGTCGTGGTGCAGGAGGTGGATGCACGCAGGTGGGACGGCGAAGTGGCGCCAGTGATGGGCGCCATCCGAGGGCGTCTGGCGACGGTGCACGAAGTGAGGCCCCGAGCGGTGGTGCTCATCGAGCCCGGAAGCCTGCCCAAGACCTCCAGCGGCAAGGTGCAACGGAGGGCCACGCGGGAGGCCTTCCTCGCCGGAGCGCTGCGCGAGTTGCACGCCTGGTGCACGACCGCGATGAACGGCGCGGGCGCGCACACCGAGCGTTCAGCAAGGGAGTTCCGAGTCCTGGCACGCGTGCCAGCGCGCTTGGGAGCGCGGGTGGAGGACCTGGACGCCCATACGCCCTGACCCCAAGGGCCGGAATCGAGGGAGGAGCCGGAGCGGGCGCCGTCCGAGGCGTGACGCCAAGGGCTCCCAAGCCCCCGGACCCCATGTCCACCTCCCGCCCTACGCAGCCCCAAAACCTGTCCAACTGTCCGACAGGCTTTCCGCAGCCTGAGCGGAGAGAGTCCGCCCCCCGGCGGCGGCGCTCCAAAACCTGTCCGACTGTCCGACAGGTTTCCTCGGCCCGAGAGGAGGCCTCCCCGGCGGCAGCGCTCCAAACCTGTCCGCCTGTCCGACAAGTTTCCGCGGCCTGGCCGGGGAGGAGTCCCACCAGCCAGGGTCCCCAAGATCGGTCCGACAATCGGACAGGCTCCGCCTCCCGGGCGGAGAGGAGCCCCCACCAGCCAGGGTCCACAAGGCCGGTCCGACTGTCCGACAAGTTCCGCTTCCCCGGTGGAGAGCGGGCTCGCTCAGTCACGGTCCACAAGACCGGTCCGACTGTCCGACAGGTTTCCGCCTCCCGGGCGGAGAGGGGCCTCCCTGGCGGCAGTCCCCAAAACCCGTCCGACTTGTCCGACAGGACTCTGCGTCCCGGGCGGAGAGGGGCTCCCCATTAGCCGCCGTTCTTCAAGACGGTCCGACTGTCCGACAGGTTTCCGTTGCTCGGGCGGTGGGGCCCCCACGCGCTGCGGATCGCAAAACCTGTCCGACAAGCTTTCCGCAGCCTGAGCGGAGAGAGTCCGCCCCCCGGCGGCGGCGCTCCAAAACCTGTCCGACTGTTCGACAGGTTTCCGCTGCCTGGGCGGCAAGGGGATCCTCACCCGCCTCGGTTCCCAGACTCGTCCGACAGGTTTCCGCGGCCCGGGCGACGAGCCACCACGGTTCTCATGGCCTGGCTGGCAGTCGGACAGGTCCGGAGGTGCGCCGCGGATGGGAGGCTCACGGAGGCCTCGAAACTTGTCCGACTGTCGGACAGGTTTTTTCGGTGCGCCTCTGACAGGGAGCCTCCAACCGTTCTCACCTTCTCATCCCGATGGAGCGCATTCGATTTCAAAGGCCTTGCGCCTGGGCGGCCAGGCCATGGGGCTCAGCCGTGCGGGAAATCTTCGTGAACTCGTGACCGGCGCGTCTGGCCCGATGCGAGCCGAACGGGTTGAGCGGCGTGTCACTGGCGGCCCGGATGCGTCTTGCTAGCATCGGGCGCATCCCCCGCTGAAAGCTGACTCCGCTGAACGCCACCGAACCGCGCCATCTGGCCGGCCTGGACCTGCTCCGGTGCCTGGCCATCCTCGTCGTCGTCGTCTACCACTACCCCCGCCCCCAAGGGCACGAGGCCTACCAGTCGTTCGCCAACTTCGGGTGGACGGGCGTGGAGCTGTTCTTCGTGCTCAGCGGCTTCCTCATCGGCTCGCAGCTCCTGGAGCCGGTGTCGCGCGGTGAGACGCCGTCACTGCGGCGCTTCTACCTGCGGCGCGCGCTGCGCATCCTTCCGGCCTTCCTCGTCGTGCTGGGCCTCTACCTCTTCGTACCGGCCTGGACCGAGATGCCCGTGGTGACGCCCGCGTGGCGCTTCCTCACCTTCACGCAGAACTTCGGCCTGCGCCGCAACGGCTTCTCCCACGCGTGGTCGCTGTGCGTGGAGGAGCACTTCTATCTGGTGCTGCCGCTCACCGTGCTCGCGCTGCGCGGACGCCTCCGCGCGCCGTCCCTCATCGCGATCGCGGCGGCCGTGATGGGCGGAGGCATGCTCCTGCGCGGCGGGCTGTGGCAGCACCACTTCTCCGCGCTCGGGCCGGGCGATCCAGGCTGGCGCGAGTTCGACAAGCTGCTCTACTACCCGACGTACGCGCGGCTCGACGGGCTGACGTGCGGCGTGCTGCTCGCGGCCCTGCGCGTCTTCCGGCCACAGGCCTGGGAGCGCTGGACTCGCGGCGCACGCGCACGGGCCATGGCCATCGTGGGACTCGCGTGCCTGGGCGGCGTCCTCTTCATCAACGAGGAGCACTACCGCTACCTCCCCTACGTCCTGCTGGCGTTCCCCCTGGCCGCGCTGGGCTTCTCGGCGCTTTTGATGTCGCTTGCGGGCCCCACGGCCTCTCGCGTCTGCGCGCGCATCCCGGGCGTGAAGACCTTCGCGGTCCTGAGCTTCACCGTCTACCTCACGCACAAGGCCGTGCAGCATTCCGTGCGGGACGCGCTGGCGCCCCATGGCATGGACGCGTTCCACGTCGTCACGTGGGTGGGCGGCGCCGTGGCGGTGCTGCTCGCCTCGCTCGCGCTGCACCATGGCGTGGAGCGGCCCGCGCTGAAGTGGCGGGAGCGGCTGGAGCGGGGACTCACCTCCAGGAAGCCGCAGCCCGCCGTTCCCTGACGGCGGCCCGCGCTTCTGCTCGACAGAAGCCGCGCAAGGGGGCGGGCCTGGGCCCGGACGTCGCGTGCGCGCTAGACCTCACGCATGCGCCCCTTCCTGACGGCGACGTGGCGGTACCTGCTGATGCTCAACTACGAGGTGGATCCGGCGGTGCTGCGGCCCCTCGTCCCCCGTGGCACGGAGCTCGACGCGTGGCAGGGCCGCACGTTCGCGAGCATGGTCGGCTTCCGATTCCTCGACACGCGCGTGCGGGGACTCGCGGTGCCGTTCCACCGGGACTTCGATGAGGTGAACCTGCGCTTCTACGTGCGCCGCCTGGGCCCTGAAGGCTGGCGGCGCGGCGTGGTGTTCGTGCGCGAAATCGTGCCCCGGCTCGCCATCGCCACCGTGGCGCGCGTCCTCTACAACGAGCCCTACGTCGCGCACCCCATGCGCCACGCCGTGAACATGGACGGCGCGGACACCGGCGCGCCCGGCCACGTCGAGTACGCCTGGAAGTCCCACGGCCGCTGGCACCAGCTGTCGGCCCGGACGCTCGGCACGCCGGCCGAGAGCGCCCCCGGCTCCCAGGAGGAGTTCATCACCGAGCACTACTGGGGCTACACCGCCCAGCGCGACGGCGGCTGCGCCGAGTACCGCGTGGAGCATCCCCGCTGGACCGTCTGGCGCGCCCGGGAGACCGCCTTCGACTGCGACGTGGCCCGCTTCTACGGCCCCGCCTTCACGGAGTGCCTCCGGGGCACGCCCCACTCCGCCTTCGTGGCCACCGGCTCGGAAGTGTCCGTCTTTCCTGGAAATGGACTCCCGCCCTTGCCAGCGCCATAGAAATCAATATTCTCAATTTCGAAATTGATTTTCTGAAGAACCGACCATGACGACCTCCAAATCCACCTGGCCCGTGCCCACCCGCTGCCCCGTCTGTGGAGGCGGCACCGTCATCGAGCGGGTGCGCTGCGACGGGTGCGCGTCCGCGGTGGAGGGGCGCTTCACGACGGGCTGGGTGCAGCAGCTGTCACCGGAGCAGCTCGCGTTCGTGCGCGTGTTCATGGCCTGCCGGGGGAAGATCAAGGACGTGGAGCAGGCGCTGGGCCTCTCCTATCCGACGGTGGTGGCGCGGCTGGACGACGTGGTGGAGGCCCTGGGCCAAGCGCCCGGAGTCCCGCCGCCTCCCACGCCTCCCGCGCCGCCACCTCCGCCCCGGGAGCGCGGCTCCCCGCGCCGGGCGCAGATTCTCGATGACCTCGCGGCCGGGCTCATCGACGCGGACGAGGCCGCTCAACGTCTCAAGAAGGCACGGGAGTAACCACCCATGATGGACATGGACCCTGAAGCCACGCCGTCCTCCGACGCCTCGTCTTCCTCGCGCGACGGCACCCAGCGCCACGCGATTCCGTGGGGACAGCACGCGGAGCTGGTGCTGCACGCGCCCGCCGCCACGCTCGTCGTGTCGCCGCTGCCAGAGGGAGAGCAGCCCTACCTGGTGACGCACGGCCGGGTGGAGACGCGCATCCAGGAGCACGGCCGGGTGACGAAGGTGGAGCTGATGCCGCGCGAGGCCGGCTTCCTGTCCCTGTTCTGGCGCCACGGCGGACAGGCGGAGCTGTTCGTGCCGCCCGACGTGCGCGCGAAGCTCCTGCTGGACGCGGGCGCCGTGCGCATCTCCGGCCTGAAGGACTGCGAGCTGGAGCTGAACACCGACGCGGGCACGGCGAGCCTGCGCGACGTGCACGGCAAGCTGACCCTGCGCACGGGCGCGGGCCGCATCATCGGCGAGCGCGTGGGCGGCACCCTCCACGTCCACGCCGCCGCGGGCGCGGTGAAGCTGGACGTGGACGCGCTGGACGTGGGCGAGCACCGCATCGGGACGCAGGTGGGCGCGGTGGAGCTGCGCCTGGTGCCCGGGCTGGACGTGAACATCTCCGCCCATACGTCGCTGGGCTCGGCGCAGACGCGCTACCCGTCCAACCCCCAGGCGGCCACGACGATGCTGCTGGAGACGGAGCTGGGCTCGGTGCGCATCCGCGAGTCGGGCCGTTCGCGCGGCGAGGACGCGGAGGGCTGGGAGGAGGAGTCACTGCGCTGGCAGCGTCAGGCGGAGCGCTGGCAGCGCCGCGCCGAGCGTCACGCGAACCAGTGGGCCCACGCCTGGGCGAACTCCTGGGGCGCGCCGCCCTGGGCGGGCCAGGGCTCCCGGCACCACCGGCCCCAGCCGCCCGTGCCGCCCCCGCCGCCGCAGCAGGCCCAGGGCATCCCCGACGAGGAGATGCGCCGCGTGCTGGACCTGGTGGAGGCCGGCAAGCTCAGCGCGGAGGACGCGCACAAGCTGCTCAAGGCGATGCAGCGCTGAGGCTCAGGCGCCCTGCGTGAGGAAGCGGAAGGGGCGCACGCAGTCCTCGCGGGTGCAGCGGAAGAGGTAGCCCCGGCCGTTGTCGCCGAAGTCCAGGCCGAACGGCATCGCGGCCAGCTGCGCGACGAAGCGCATGGGCGCGTCACAGCACTCCGGCGTGCCTTCTCCGTTGAGCCACACGGGCACGCCGCCCACCTTGCTCTCCGGCGCCTCCTCCTTGGCGCGGTCCAGCGCGGCGAACTGCTCCTCGGTGGCCTCGTTGACGTCCACCGACAGGGCCTCGGTGTCCTCGGTGGCGGGCTCGAAGCCGAGCGTCCATTCCGCGTACGGCTTCACCGGCCCCGGCGGCGCGCTCACGGACGGCGCGCCGGCCTTCACCGGCACGGCGGCGTTGGCGCCCTCCTCCGGGTCCCAGCGGAAGCAGACGGTGTCGGGGTTCTCGCACTGGAAGACGTGGACCGACGCGTACGGCGCCAGGTCCAGCCGTCCTTCGACGTGCGGCAGCTGGAAGAGGAAGCGCTGGGGCCCGCCGCACATCGCGCAGGCGGGCCACTCCAGGGGGCCCGGCGCCTCGGGCGTGCCCCCCCACCTTCATCAGGGGGACACCGGTGCGGCCAGGGACGAGCGCCCACAAGGGCGCGAGCGGATGGGACATGCCCCGGACTCTAGAAGTCCGCGATGCGGTCGGCCAGTGACGCGTCGTCCACGAAGGGGTTGCGGTTCTGCTGGTAGGTTTCGATGGCGTCGTTGCGCGCCACCTCCGCCGCGTCCACCTTGTCCAGCTTGTTCCACTCCTTGAGGACGGCCTCGTCGTTCGCGGGGATGGCCTTGCTGTAGACGGTGGAGAAGTAGAACAGCGCGCGCGCCACGTTGCCCTTGTGCGCGTCCGGCGGCTCGAAGACGGTGCGGCCCTGCGCGTCGGTGCCGAACTTGGCGCCGTTCTCCTCCCACTTCACCTTCGTCACCGTGCCGAAGGGGTAGTTGCCCCGGACCGAGTTGGCCTTGCTGTCCGTGGGGAACAGGTGGTGCAGGTCCGCCTTCGCCGCGCCCGTGGCGCCCTTGGACTGGGGCCAGGTGTGCTCGGTGTTCATCACGTTGCTGTTGGGAATCTTGTTCGTCTTCAGTTCCTTGCCCGTGTAGACGCACGTCACGACGCCGTCGCGGTTGTCCAGGGTGGTGAAGATGATCTTCCGCGCCTGGTCGTAGCCCAGGTTCTTGTGCTTGCTGACCGCGTCATGCAGGGCGTTGATCAGCGCCTGGTCCTTCAGCCCGTCGTAGCGCGGATCCGACTTGGGCGGCACGTCCTCCACCGGCACCTGCGGCGCGGGCACCGGCGTCGTGGGCGTCGTCGGGGCCTTCTTCGCAGAAGGGCCGGCCTCGAACGTGGAGACCGACGAGAACGCCTTCGGGGTGACACGGGCCGTGTTGGCCGGGGCCGACGCGGAGTTCGTCGAGGGGCGGGTCGCGGAGAGCGGGCGGGACGGGATGATCATGACGGCCCTCAGGATTCGAGGTGGGGGGATGACGCATTGTCGTCCGAACGCGGGCCCGGTTGCGTGACGCGCCGCATTTTCCCTCCGAGCCGGTTGGTTTCTTCCGTCCGACCCGGGACATCCCGGGAAATGCCCCACCGCCGGGCTCCGGAGCCGGGGAAAAGCAGGGCTCATCGGCGGCACCAGGACGGCCCGGGGGCCCATTTCCGGGAGCCGGGCGACCCGGATGGGGCGCGCGCTATGCCTCCGGGTGTCGCACCACATGAGGGGGTTTCGTTCATGAAGGTCGTGATTCCGGGTGGCACGGGACAGGTGGGCGCCCTGCTGGCACGGGCGTTCACCGCGCGGGGGGATGACGTCGTCCTCATCAGCCGGGGAGGCCGGGGCGAGGCGCGCACGGTGTCCTGGGACGGGCGCACCCTGGGTGATTGGGCGAAGGAGGTGGATGGCGCCGACGCGGTCATCAACCTGGCGGGACGCAGCGTGAACTGCCGCTACACGGAGGAGAACCTGCGCCAGATGATGGACTCGCGGGTGGACTCCACGCGGGTGGTGGGCCAGGCCATCCAGCAGGCCGCGAAGCCGCCGCGCGTGTGGCTGCAGATGAGCACCGCGACGCTGTACGCGCACCGGCTGGACGCGCCCAACGACGAGGCCACCGGGCTCATTGGTGGGAACGAGCCGGGGGTGCCCGCGTACTGGAAGCGCAGCATCGACATCGCGCAGGCCTGGGAGCGCACGCTGGCGGAAGCCGACACGCCCCACACGCGCAAGGTGGCGCTGCGCTCCGCGATGGTGATGAGCCCGGACAAGGAGGGCATCTTCGACGTGCTCCTGGGCCTGACGCGCCGGGGGCTGGGCGGCCCCGCGGGCAGCGGGCGGCAGTACGTGTCGTGGATCCACGACCGGGACTTCGTGCGCGCGGTGCAGCTGCTGTTGGAGCGCGACGACCTGGACGGGCCGGTGAACCTGGCCGCGCCGAATCCCCTGCCCCAGCGGGAGCTGATGGCGAAGCTGCGCGAGGCGGCGCACGTGAGCGTGGGGCTGCCAGCGGCGAAGTGGATGCTGGAGGTGGGCGCGTTCTTCATGCGCACGGACACGGAGCTGTTGCTCAAGAGCCGCCGCGTGGTGCCCGGGCGGCTGCTGGACGCGGGCTTCACCTTCGAGTACCCCGACTGGGGGACCGCCGTGACGAACCTCGTCGAGCGCTGGCGCGTGGGGAGCGGCCCCGTCCGGAGCTGACCGTGTCCACGAAGCAGTACCGCGTCCGCTGGGGTCGCATCGCCGCGTTGGGGCTCGTGCTGGGAGCGCTGGGCACGGGCGGGTTCACGGCGGCGCGAGGCCTGCGCACGGCCCAGGCGCTGGTGCATCCGGCGCGCATCCCGGTGACGCCGCCCCCCAACCCGGACGCGCTGCCAGACATGGAGGACGTGTCCTTCGAAGCGGCGGGGCGGAAGCTTCGAGGGTGGTACGTCCCGTCCCGCGACGGGACGGCGGTGGTGCTGGTGCACGGCTTCGCGGACAACCGCACGCGCATGCTCTTCGAAGCCTCGGTGCTGTCGGAGGCGGGGCACGGCGTCCTGCTCTTCGACCTGCACGGCCAGGGCGAAAGCGAAGGCGACACGGTGGGCTGGGGCGACAGTGAGCGCGAGGACGTGCGCGCGGCCCTGGCCTTCGTGCGGGCCCGGCCGGACGTCACCCCGGGGCGCGTGGGCCTGTTCGGGTTCTCCATGGGCGGGACGACGGCCCTGCTGGTGGCGCAGGAGGACGCGCGGGTGAAGGCGGTGGCGGCGGCGGGAGCGTTCCCGGACCTGGCGGGGGACATGGGCTCCCACTACGGCCTGAGCACCTGGGCGGTGCTGTGGGGCCTGCGCCGGTCCGGCATCGACGTGGACGCGGTGCGGCCCGTGGACGGCATGTGCCGGCTGGAGGGCCGGCCGCTGCTCCTCATCAACGGAGGCAGCGACCCGGACGGCCCCCAGAAGCTGGACGGCCGCCTCTACCGCGCCGCCTGCGAACCCCGCGAGCAGTGGGTGGTGCCGGAGGCAGCCCACGGCGAGTACGCCCAGAAGGCCCCCGAGGACTACGCGCGCCGCCTGCGCGACTTCTTCGGCCGCGCGCTCTGAGCGCTGTCCCCGGATGACGAACTCCCACCGGCCGTCTCACTCCCGGCGGCCCTTGGCGACGAACTCCCCGCGGCTGTGGATGCCGGTCTTCTCGAACAGCGACTTGATGTGGACCTTCACCGTCTCCACGGAGCACCCGAGCCGGGAGGAGATCTCCTTGTTCGCCAGGCCTTCGTGAAGACAGTCCGCCACGCGTGACTCCTGGGCGGTGAGCTTCTCCTTCCAGTCCGGGCGCAGCCAGTGGACCCGCTCGTGCATCCGCAACTGCCACAGGTTGCGGCCCCCCCAGCTGACGGCGGAGGGACTGAACGTCACGTCCAGCCGGTCCGCGCCGCGCTCCAGCGTGAGGGACTCCAGCCGCGGATCCACCGCGACATCGAAGCGGGACAGCGCCCTCACCCGCTCCGCCCACGCTCGGGGAACCCCGTCGCTGAGCTCATGGGACGCAAACCACCGCTCCAGCAGCGGAATGGCCGGCCCCGTGTCCACCACCTTCCGCCCCAGGCTGTTGAGCACCAGCACCGGGCTCGCTCCCATCGCGATGGCCTTCAGCAGGTCCCGCTCGAAGCGCACGGCGTAGAGTTCCTGGAGCCGCGCCACCGCCCGGGAGATGTACGGGATGATCTGCTGCAGGAACCACTGCGCCCGGAGCGTGAAGGGCCGGGAGGACTCCCGGTACATCGCGATGCCGCCCTTCAGGTCCTGCTCCGTGAAGAGGAGCGACGCCAGCACGCGCTTGAGCTTCAGCCCCGCGCCCTGGCTGCGCCGGAAGGTCTCCGTCTCCACCAGCGCCTGCCCCCGCAGCATCTGCTCGTCGCTGAGCACCAGGTTGGGCTGCACCACCGTGGCGCGGAAGACGAAATCCTCCTGCACCCACTCGGCGTAATCCTTGAGGAGGGGGTGGACGGTGTCCGTCCTCCACTGCAACCCCGCCGTCCCATCCGGGTTCGCGCAGCCCACCGCGAGGTGGTCCGCCTCGCAGAGCGAGAGGAGCGCCCGGGAGAGGGCTTCGTAGACGTCCTCCAGCGTCCGGGCGTTGCCCAGCGCTTCCTTCAGCTCCGCGACCAACGACTGCTCACGCGACAGGAACTTCCGTGCCTTGCCCATGGGTACGACCCCCGTTTGCAATACCCATCAAGTATTACGAGGGCGAAAACGGGGCCCATCCCCCCAAAGAGGTATGGCGGACCTGTCGGGCGTGGCCGCCTGCTACACGCGGCGCCCCTGCGCGAGGAACTGCGTGCGGCTCGAGGTCCCGGTCTTCCGGTAGATGGACTGCAGCTGCTTCTTCACCGTCCCCTCCGTACTCCCCAGTGGGAGCGCGATGTCCCGGTTCGAATCGCCCCGGTGGACGCCGTCCGCCACCTTGCGCTCCGTGGGCGTCAGCAATCGCAGCCAGTCCTCCCGCAGCCAGTGAGGACGCTCGAGGATGCGGACCTGCCACAGCGGATTGCCCGCCCAGAGGATGGCGGAGAGCGAGAACGTCACCTGCAATTGCTCGCCGTCCCGCTCCCGGTCATCGCGGAGCAGGGCCGGAGGATGCATCCCCTTCACGCGCGACAACGCCTCCAGCCGCCGCACCCACGCCTGGGGAATCCCTTGCGGCGTGCGCTCCGAGCGCGCGAACCACTTCTCCAACAGCCGCGTGGCCGCGTTGGTCCGGACCATCTCCCGGCCCCAGGGCGTCAGCACCAGCAGGGCCCCGGACTCGACAGCGCCGGACTTGAGCAGATCCAGCTCCAATCCCTGCGCATGGATCCTCTGGACGTGACTGACCGCGCGATGGATGGCGGGCACGAGCAACTGCAACAATCGCTGGCTGCGCGCCGGGAAGGGCCGCGAGCGCTCGCTGTACACCGCGAGCCCGCCCTTGAGGCCCTGCTGCTCTTCCATGAGCAGCGCCGCCATCACCTGCCGCAGATCCAGCCCCGCATCCACGCTGCGATGACGGGTCGGCTGGGTGTCCAGCTTCCGTCCCCGCAGCATCTCCTGCGTGCTCAACACGCGGTTGGGCTGGTCAATCGTGGCCTGGAAGACGAAGTCCTGCGTCACCCATTCGGAGTAATGCTTGAGCAGGGGCATCGTCGTGCGGCTCGTCCACTGGAGCCCCACGGAGCCATCCAGGTTGGCGCACCCCAGCGCGAAGTGGTCCGCCTGACACAGCTGGAGCACGCGCGGCTCCAGCACGTCATGGATGTCCTGGTAGCTGCCAAGGCCCACCAGGTTCGTCAGCAGCTCATTCTGGATCGACTCTTCGCGTGACGTGAATCGCAAGGCCCTGCCCATACGGAATGCCTCCCCCGGCAATGCCATCCATCCCAAGCATGACACGGAGGAGCCCTCCGGCTGGAAGCCCCTCCCCCACCCGTCCGCCTTTCCGCTCCCCGACGGGGCGGTGACGCCGGGCTGGACGGCTCCCCCCCTGGCAGGTCAGCCTGGACATCCTTGGAGGATGCAACCCACATGGCTGCCCCGCTGCCCCCTGAAGGCCAGTTCCACATCGAGGTCATCAAGCTCCTGCTCCAGGTGGCCACCAGCGACGACCGCGTCACCCGCGAGGAGATTGACGCCATCATCGAAACCGCACGCGGCTTCAGCGTGCCCCTGACGGAGCTCAGCGCCCTCACCCGCTGCCTCCACGAGGGCCAGCCGCTCCCGCCACCGAACCTGAGCGTCCTGCGCCAGGACCCCAAGGCCGTGCTCGACGCGGTCCACGCGCTCGTCATCGGCGACGGCCACCTGGACGAATCGGAGATCGCCATGATCCGGCAGATCCGCGAGCTGCTCGGCATGGCCCCCTGAAACCGCCTTCTTGAGTCACGCGGTCACGTGCAACGGGTGCCCGTCCTTGTGCTCGGGCGCGCCCGCGAGCCTGCGGGTGAGCCGGCGGCGCACGACGTCCACGTGCTCGCGGAAGAAGTACAGGTTCTCCGCGTAGGCGGTCGGCACCGCGATGCGGTTCACCTCGCGCTCGGCCTCCTCCAGCCGCTTGAGCATGGCCTGGAGCATCTCCTGGTCCGGGTCCTCCTCCAGCTGGATTTCAATCTCCTTCAGCCGCGCGTACCACCGGTGGATGCGCGAGCGCACCCGCCACAGGAACACCGCGGGCACCGCGCGCCCCAGCGGCACCACCACCGCGATGATGGGCACCAGCATCACCCACAGCCGGTCCACCAGGTTCGCCGCCCAGAACGGCAGGTAGCGCTGCAGCAGCGGAACGCCCGACGCGTAGTAGCGCTTCGCCTCGCTGCTCAAGGGGAAGCCCGCCGCGAGCGGCGCGGGGAACTCGCCCGTCTTGTCCAGGATGCCCGCCGTGCCGCTGATCTCACTGGCCGCGCGCATCAGGAGATAGGCGAGCGCCGGGTGCAGTGAGTCCTTCGCCAGCAAGAGCGCGTTGGGCGCGAGCAGCACCACGTCATGGTCCGGCACGTCCTTGGCGAAGTCGAACACGCCCTGAGGCAGCACGTGGCGCGACAGGTACGGATAGCGGCGCGTGTACGCCTCCGCGCGATGGAAGCTCAAGAGGCGCACGCCCTTCACCGCGGCCAGCTTCTGGATGCGCGGCGACTCCGCCGGCGACACCAGGAACACCGCGTCCACCTTGCCCTGCGTCAGCGCGTCGATGGCCGCGTCCCGGTCCAGCGGCAGCAGCTCCGTGGGCGCCGTGTCCACCTTGTTCGCCTGCAGCAGCGTCATCGCCAGCGCGCGCGTGCCGCTCTCCTCGGGCCCCACCGCGATCCGCTTGCCCTGGAGGCCGCGCACGTCGTCCACGGGCTCGCCCCGGTAGAAGACCCACAGCGGCACGTAGGAGAGGCTCCCCAGCGACGCCACGTTCTCCGGCACCTGCTGGCCCTTGCCGCCGGTGGTGCCGCTCTGCGCGAAGGCGATGTCCACCCCGCTGTCCTCCGCGCCCAACAGCGCCACGCTGCCCACGGAGCCCTTCGTGTTGCGCAGCTCCAGCGTCACCCCGTGCTGCGCGAGGAACTTCTGGTAGCGCTTCGCCATGTAGTTGAAGCCGCCCTCTTCCGGCGCCAGCGCCATCACCAGCGTCTTCGGCGGCGCGGGCTTGACGAAATAGAACGTCACCGCGAACGCCACCGCGATGAGCAGCGACGCGGGCGCAACGGCGAACCACAGGTCGCGCCGCAACGTGCGCTTGAGCTGCGTCTTCAACGTGTCCGTCTTCATGAAGCCGCGCAGTATAGCGACCCCGCAGTGCGCGGCCCTGCCGTACACCGCGTCGGTCCAGGCAAGCGAGCACGTCACGACCCGGGGGCACTTGGCGCATCCCCTTGCGCGACACACCCTCCCTCCCAGGCCTTTTTGAAGGGGTGTGGCATGGGTTGGCGCGGCGGGTGGGTGATGTCC
>NZ_RAVY01000054.1:0-48592 GCF_003611625.1 Corallococcus sp. CA054B | reverse complement strand
CGGGAAGCCCCCCCGCCGCGACGCTGGACGTCGCGGCCTTCGCCTCCCCTCCTCGCGAGCCCGTCCGTCCGCCATTCGGCCCGGACACCCACGGTCACGCGTCAGAAGGGCCCTGCCTGCGCCGCACCCGCCTACTGCGGGCGCTCCCAGCCGTGGCGGGTCACGAAGTCCGACACCATGGCGGCCGTCGCGTCGCGGATCTTCTCCACGTCCGCCGCGGACTTACCCACCGTGTCCTCCATGGGCCAGTCCTCGCGCTTCTGGTCCGCCACCGTCGGCGCGTCCGGAAGCCCGCCCAGCGTCACCAGGATCTGCGCGCTCTGGGCCAGCTCCGGCGTCAGGCGCTGCGGCTTCGCATCGCCCAGATCCACGCCCATCTCCTTCATGGTGGCGAGCACCTCGGGATGCAGACGCTCGGCCGGCTGCGTTCCCGCTGAAATCGCGCGCGCCTTCGCCGGGTCCGCCAGCAGGTTGAAGAAGGTCGCCGCGATCTGCGAGCGACCCGCGTTGTGCGTACAAGCGAAGATGACCGTGTTCATCGCACCGCCTTTGGAGTGTTGAGAATCATGATGTTCCTGGGCTTCCTGGGAAGTATCACATCCTGAGCGGGGAAGAGGACAACGCTCGCCCCCCACCCATCATGTCTCCCTGACCAGGGGGGTGTCATGACGACGGATATGGGTAGGATTTGACTCCGCGCGAACCCTTCGCTCGGGCGGAAGCCGGGGGGATGCCTAGGTTGGTGGGGTCATGCAAAGCACCCCTTCCTGGGCCTGGGTCGTCTTCTGGGCGCTGCTCCTGGCGCTGCTGGTGGTGGACCTGCTGGCGCACCGGGGAGGGCGGGGGCAGTCGCGCCGCGCGGCGGTGCTCTGGAGCCTGGCGTGGGTGGGCCTGGGCCTGGGCTTCTGCGGCTTCGTGTGGGTGACGCTGGGCACTGAGCGCGGCCACGAGTACCTGGCGGCGTGGCTCATCGAGAAGAGCCTGAGCCTGGACAACGTCTTCGTCTTCCTCGTCATCTTCCGCAGCCTGAACGTGCCCCAGCGCTACCAGCACGAGGTGCTCTTCCTGGGCATCTTCGGCGCGCTGGTGTTCCGGGCCCTGTTCATCTTCGTGGGGGCGGCGGCGCTGCAGCGCTGGGGCTGGGTGTCGTACGTCTTCGGCGCCATCCTGCTCATCACCGCGTGGCGCGTCCTCCGCGAGGACCCGTCGAAGCAGGAGGACAACCGGGTCGTGGGCTGGCTGTCCCGGAAGCTGCCGGTGACGGACCAGGTGGAGGGGCCGCACTTCGTGGTGAAGCACCATGGCCGCAGGGTGGCCACGCCGCTGCTGCTGGCGCTCGTGGGCCTGGAGGTGACGGACATCCTGTTCGCGGTGGACTCGGTGCCGGCGGCGTTCTCCGTCACCACCGACACGTTCATCCTCTACAGCTCCAACGCCTTCGCCATCCTGGGGCTGCGCGCGCTCTACCTCGTCATCGCCGGGGCCGTGGGGCAGCTGAAGTACCTGCACTACGGGCTGGCGGGGGTGCTGGCGTTCGCGGGCGTGAAGATGGTGGTGGAGACGTGGGTGCACATCCCGCCGCTCCTGTCCGTGGCCATCATCGTGGCGGTGATTGGCGGGGCGGTGGGCGCGAGCCTGGCGCACCGGAGGTCCGTGCGCCAGGTGGAGGCCTGACGCTCAGGGCGTGGGCAGGCCCGCGGTGCCGCCGGGAGTCAGGGGCTTCGTCAGGAGCTGGTCGAACGTGGGGTTCGCCGCCTTCGCGATGCGCGCCGCGTGCTTCTTCAGCAGGGCGGCGTTGGCCTCCTTCACGTCCTTGCCCGAGGCCAGCTCCAGTTGGGTGATGTACTTGCGCAGCCCGGCGCGGCGCTGCTCCAGCTGCAGCCGCTCCGCCTCGCCGAGCTTCGGGTCCTCCAGTTGCGGCGAAATCGCGGCGAGCTGCTCCTCCAACAGCGCGATGTTCGCCGGGTCGGACGCCTGGGACACCCCCGGGGCGCCCGCGTCCGGCGCGGCCTCGGGCTCCGGATACACCACGGCGGTGAGGCGGCCGAACTCCTGGGGCGACATGCCCTGCGCCTCCAGGTTCAGGAGGAGGGCGGTCTGGGCCTTGCCCATCATGCGCAGGGAGGCGCCCGCGGCCCGGAGCTGCGCGCGGCGGCTTCCACTGCTGAGCGCGCTGCCGTGCTCCTGGACGAACGCCAGGGTCTCCTTCTGCAGCACGGCGTAGGCGGGCAGGGTCGCCTCGCGCGCCGCGAGGTAGGCCTCCAGCCGCGCCTCCTCCAGCTTCAGCACCTTGCCCGTGGCAGGCGGCTGGAAGGGGTAGCGGGCGTTGAGCTCGGCGACCTTCTGGGCGCGCTCCTGGGACTGCATCAGCGTGGCCACGCCGGCACCGTCCATCTGGCGGTCCGCCCAGTACCCGGTCGCGACCAGGCCTCCGCCCACGAGGAGCAGCCCGCCGACACCCAGCCCCAGCCCGAGGATCCACTTCTTGTTCATGGCGCTGCTCCGCTCTCCTTCCGGAAAGAGCGGGGCCCGCCCGCCGCCGGAGCCCCTTTGCTACCCGGGCCGTCCCTGGAGGGCAAGCGCGCCCCGGAAGGGCGGCCCCTTCAGTCCCGGGCGGGCGGCCGTCGCGGCAGCTGCACGAGGAAGGTGGTGCCGTCCTGGACGGTGGAGCGCACGCGCAGCCGGCCGCCGTGCGCATCCACGATGTGCTTCACGATGAACAGCCCCAGCCCCAGCCCGTGGGAGTTGCGGTGGCCGTCCCGGGCCTCCGCGCGCTTGAGGGGTTCGAACAGGTGCGGCATCAGGTGCTGGGGAATGGGGCGCCCCTGGTTCTTCACCGCGAGCGTCACCGCCTCCGGCTGGCCGCGCAGCCGCACGCGCACCGGGCAGTGGGCGTCTCCATAGGCGAGCGCGTTGTTCACCAGGTTGGTGATGACCTGCGCCAGCCGGTCCGGGTCGCACCACAGCCGGGCCCCGCCCCGCCCCGCCACCTCCAGGCGCCGGTCCGGGTGGGCCTGCTGCACCTCGTCCACCACCTGGCGCACCAGGTCCAGGAGGTCCACCTCGCGCGGGTCCATGGGGATGCCGCCGCCCAGCCGGGCCTGGGTGAAGTCCAGCACGTCGCGCAGCATGCGGTGCGCGCGCTCGGCGCTGGAGAGGATGCGGGCCACGGCCTTCTGGTCGCGCGGGTCGGGGTCCTCGCGCTTCGCCAGCGACGTGGCGGCCATGGTGATGGCGGAGATGGGGTTGCGCAGGTCGTGGCCGACGATGCCGATGAGCAGCTGTTCGAACTCCGCGCGGCGCTTCGCCTCGGCTTCCGCCTCGTGCCGGCCGGTGACGTCCTGCATGGCGCCCACCATGCGCACCGGGCGGCCCTGGAGGTCCTTCACCACGCGGCCCCGGTCCTCGATGAAGGCCCACGTCCCGTCGCCCCGGCGCATCCGGTACTCGGCCTCCCAGTGGCCTTCGTGGCTGTCGAGCGCCGCCTGCAGCCCCCGCATCACCTGCTCACGCTCGTCGGGGTGCATGCTGTCCGTCCACCACGCCATGTCCATGACGGGCGGCCCCCGGGACGTGTCCAGCCGGAGGACGCGGGGCGCCGATTCGCTCCAGTGGATTTCATCCGTCACCAGGTCCCAGTCCCAGATGATGTCGCGGGTGGCCAGGGTGGCCAGCCGGTAGCGCGTCTCCGACGCACGCAGCTCCTGCTCCGCCCGGCGCCGCTCGGTGATGTCCAGCGACACGCCCGACACGCTCACCACGCGCCCGCCCGCGTCGAACACCGGCAGGAGGCGGACCTCGAACCAGACGCCCATGAGGTACAGCTCCGTGGCCAGCCGCTCCCCGGCCAGCGCGCGCAGGATGACCTCCAGCACGTCCCGGCGGTCCCGGAACACGTCGAAGACGGAGCGCCCGTGCATCACCCGGGAGGGCACGGACGTGGACGTCACGCCCTCGCCCTCGAAGAGGGTGAACACGCCCTGCGCGTCGAAGGCCCAGAGCACGACGGGCAGCTGCGTGAGCACGCGGTGGAGCTGCTCGCGGGCCTCGTCGCGCTCCTGGCGCAGCGTGCGCGTGGTGGTGATGTCCGTGGACACGCCGCACAGGGCCCACGGCTCGCCCGGCACGACGCTGGGCAGGGGGAACTTCATCGTGTGGTAGAGGTGCGTCCCGTCGGGCTGGAGCACCTCCTCGTCGAAGACGAGCGGCGTCTTCGCCGACAGCACCCGGCGGTCGTTGTAGCGGAAGCGCTCCGCCGTCTCCCGGGGGAACAGCTCCAGGTCCGAGCGCCCCAGCACCGACTGGCGCTCGTGGCCGGAGATGGCCTCGAAGGGGCGGTTGATGAAGAGGTACCGTCCGCCGGCGTCCTTCGCGTAGATGGCGGCCGGGGCGTGGTCGAGGATCTCCTGCAGCCGCCGTTCGCGGGAGCGCAGGGCCTGTTCGTGTTCATGGACGTAGTGGGCCACGGCCTCCGTCAGGCTCCGGTCCAGCGCGCGCCACAGCGTGCGCAGCTCGTCCGTGCCGAGCGGCTGGTGGGACGCATCCAGCACCTCGAGGATGGCCTCGCGCAGGAGGCCGTACTCCTCCACCAGCGTCTCCACGCGGGCGCCGGCCCGGAAGCGCCGCAGCCCCAGCTCCCGGGCATGGGCCCAGACCTCCCCCGTGGACCACGTCTCCACGGCGCCCTGACGGAGGACGAGCACCAGCGCGTCCACCAGCTTGAGCATCCCCTCCAGCCGGTCCTGGAGCTCCGAGTCCCTGCCCCGGGGGGGGTGAGGCTCCAGCCGAGCGCCCCAGCGCCGGAGGATGTCCTCGCGCCGCGCCTCCACCAGGTCCGCGAGCGAGTCCGTCGTGGAGGCGACGGGGTTCATGCCGGCACTCCGGAGGCACCGGTCGGACAAGGCAGGCCGCCTGCTGTGGGAAGAGTGAATGGCACTGAACCCCTGCTCCCGGGACATGGCTGGAGTGGAGAGAAGATGGACATCCCGCGTCACGAAATGGATGGGGCCCGCGGGACGGGGTGGGGTGGGTTGCCCACCTCTGGGATTGAACCCGGGGACATGGCGGGCGGCCATGGGAGGCCTCCGTGAACCGCTGGGCCCCGTCAGGGACCTGGGGGAGACTGACGCCCAAGAACACGGGAGGCAGCAGGCCATGGCATTCGCGGAACGCAGGACCGGCGGGCAGGGCGCGCACGCGCTGGCGACGGGGCGGTTGCCCCCGGGGACGTGGTCCCAGGTACACGTCCAGGTGGGCGAGGGCCGGTCATGAGCGCTCCCCAGAAGGTCGACCCGCTGGAGTCGCTGGCCCGGGGCCACGTGCGCAGCGTCTGGGAGGTGCTGGATGCGATGAGCACCCTCATGCGCCGCCGCAACGAGGGCCTGCCGCTGAACCTGCCGCAGGTGACGCTGTTCCTGCGCAGCGGGCGTGAAATCACGGGGCTCGTCCGGGAGTACGGCGAGTTCCGCCAGGGCCGCGGCGTGCTGCTCATCACCTCCGGCGGCTATGGTTCGCATGGGGAGGGCCTGGACGTGACGTTCGTCCCGGACGGCGTCATCGAGGCGCTCACGCTGCACGACGCCACGGTGCTGGACACGCCCGCGAAGTCGATGCCCGAGTCCTCGCCCATGCACCTGCGCCGCCACCTGCCCGCGATGGCCGACAAGCTGTCCAGCGCCTGGGGCACGAAGGTGGCGGCGGAGTTCGGCACGGCCACGGAGCTGGAGCAGGAGGCCCACATCCAGCCCCTGGCGTGGCTCGTCGAGCAGGCCGGCGAGGTGCTGCGCAAGCTGGCCGCGACGCCCGACGTGGGCGACGTGCTCCGGGAGCGGGTGCGCAGGGTGCGGCTGAGCGTGGGGGACGCCTTCGGGGCGAGGCTCTCGGACGGCACGCTGGACCTCACCACGTCGCGCCGCCCGGCCGCCTGGCCGCTGGAGTCGGAGCTGGCCCGAGCGGTGAAGGACACGCTGCCGTAGGGTGGACGCGGGAGGGCGCCGTCCCCGGGGACACGGCGCCGGGCAGCGGCCCCACAGGCCCCGGCGGGCGCGCCGGGCCTCCAGCTCCAAGGCCTCGAACTCGCCGCGCCGGGAGGCCCCGGCCGGCGGGATGAACAGCGTGCACGCGTAGCCGCGCCGCACGAGCAGCGCGTTCACGTCCTCGCCGTCCACGGACACGTAGGCGAGCCGCCGCCCGAAGCGGTCCGTGCACGCCTCCGCGTCCCGCAGCCGCACCGTGCGGCCCTCCACGAGCGAGCGGTTGAACGCCGCGGCCTCCTCGCCGAAGCAGTCGTCGTGCCCCTGCGTCGTCTCCGGGGTGTCGGCCAGCAGGTAGCGGATGCGCTCGCCGTCCTGGAGCACCACCGTGTCCCCGTCGATGACCTTCGTCACCACGCCCGTGCTCGGGCCGCACTCCCCTTCCCCGCCACCACAGGCGCACAGGAGGGTGAGCCACAGCAGCCACTCCAGTCCCCGCATCCTCATCGCGCGCACGTCCGGTTCTCCCGGCCCGGGGTGCCCCGGTCGCCCACGCCGTAGGTCACACCGGCGGGCGTGGGACAGAAGGCCCCGGCCGCGTCGTTGCCGGTGGCGTCCCGCACGCGCGCGTCCAGCTGCGACGACACGCCGGGGCTCGCGGCGTTCGTGAAGGCCACCGAGTCCAGGACGGTGCCCTGCGCCGACAGCTTGAGGACATGGGCCCCCGCGCCGTTGCCCAGGCCGAACGCGAACGTGCCGAGCACCATGGGCAATCCGCCATTGAGTGAAGCGTCGTCGCCGCGAGCGAGGACCGCGAAGCTTCCGGCCTTCATCGACAGGCACAGCGGGGACTCCAGGACGGAGCTGCCCGACTCATTGGCGAGCGTCACCCCGTTGAGGTCCACCTCGCGCAGCGCGAGCACCTCCACCCATTCCCCCTGCGCATCCGGGACGGCGGCGGGGTCGGCCATGAACTCGGTGAGCACCAGGGAGCCCACGGTGGGAGCTCGGAGCGCACGGGGCTGCCCCGTGGTCCGGTCGATACAGCCCGCCTGCGCCGTGCCCGCATCCGTTCCGGTGCACGCGCGGTTGGTCCGTCCCGGCGTGCCCAGGTTGCCCCTGTCACCGTAGGCCTCGGTGGCCGCGCACCAGGACGCCGTGACGTCGTTGTTCTTCGCATCGACGGTGAGCGGCGCGGACACCTGGGTGGCCACGCCGTCCTGGGCCGGGCCATACAGTGCGCTGTCGATGAGCACGCCTCCCGCACGCACGGCGACCACGCCGCCCGCGTTGCGCAGGTCCACGGAGAACGTGGCCAGTGGCTCCGGCAGACCACCGTTCACCTCCGGCTCCCGCCTTCGCGCGAGCAGCGCGGACTCTCCAGCGGCGAGGGACAGGCAGCGCTCCGACTCCAGGCGGGTGCCGGACGTGTCCGTTCCCACCGTCAGCCCATTGAGATCCACCGGCACGGTGGCGCGGACCTCCAGCCACTCGCCCACCGTGTCGTCGCCTCGCGGGTTGGCCATCACCTCGGTGATGATCAGCTCTCCGGGTCGCGGGGACTGGACCTCCCGGGGACCGACCGCGCCCGGTGGCAGGCACGTCGCTCGGGATGTCACTCCGCCATCCGCCACCTCGGGACACGGCGCGTTCGCGCTGCCTGGACTGCCCGGCGCATCGCACCAGCGCGACAGGCCGTCCTGGGTCCGGGCCGAGCCCGACTTCGCAGGCGCTTCGAGCACCACCGAGTCGAGCATGCGCGTCCCGCACCGCAGCCCCAACAGCCCCGCGCTGTTCCCCAGCGCGCCGAGCGCATCCCCATAGGTCTGGTCGACATGCTCGGGCAGTGCGTCCTCGCGAACGTCGCCCAGCACGACGAAGGCACCCGCATCCACCGGCAGGCCCGTGGTGAACGTGTAGACCCGCTCCTGTGCCGCCTCGTCGCGCGCGGTGAAGAGCGTGACGCCCAGCAGGTCCACGGTCTGCCCGGTGGGGTTGTGGAGTTCCACGTACTCCTTCCCCGTGTCCGCGCCCGCGGGGTCGTTGAGGTACTCCGTGATGACCAGGTCCCCCGGCACCAGCGCATCACAGGCCGCTGGCTCCTCCTCCCACGTGGGCAGTCCGCACGCCCCCATCCATCCCAGCACCCATCCCAATCCCAACCGCACGCCCCATCCCCGCACTGCCCAAGCCACCACACTCCGCTCCCTTCAGAACCGCGTCTCCACTTCCAGCGCGAACAGGTGCCGGGGCGCATCCGGCGGCGTCCGGGCCCCTCTCGCGTCCTTCAAGTCCACGACCCACGCGTACCGGGCCCGTGTCGTCACGGCGTCCGCCGTCCAGCTCGCATCGAGCGTGGCCCTGACGGCCTGCTCCAGCCGGTTGCGCGTCGACAGGTCCTCGTCCCTCCACACCGCGCGGCCCCGCAGCCTCACGGCGTCACAGGGCCGCACCTGCGCCTCCACCACCGCATGCGCGTCCTCACGCACGCCCCGGCTCACCGGATCATCCACGCGGGCATGCGCGTACTGCGCGGCCACGGACACGGCGTCATGAAGCTCCGCCTTCACCCGGGCCGTGATGCGCAGGAGTGACCCTGAACAGGGGTCCTCGCCCGAACCGTCGAAGCAGTCCCCGGCCACGCCGACGTCCTTGTCCCGGTACTCGGCCCACAGCGACGGTTGGAACAGCGCATGCGCCCGCCAGTCCACCCGGGCCGAGGCCCGCAGGTTCACAGTGCCGGCACTGCCCACCGCCGCGCCGTCGGCGGGCAGCGTCCACGCATCCACCTCACCGCGCAGCCGCAGCGCGCCCTCCACGCGGTGCAGGTAGCGCACGCGCGCGCCCACTTCATTGCGCGCCCGTGAGCCCTCCAGTTCGTCCGGGCCGGACATCGCGCCCGTGTAGGGATTGGCGAAGCCGCGTCCGTAGGCGCGCAGCGCCAGCTCCAGTTCCTTCGATGTGTCCGCCACCACCGTGCGCTGAAGCGCGCCGTAGCCACCGCCTCCGCCCATTGCCGAATCGAACGTGCGCGCCGCTTCCACGAAGAGGTCCACGGGTCCCAGGCCCCACGCACCATCCACGCCCACCGCGCCGAAAGCTCCGCCCGCCGGGTAGCCCGCCGTGGAGCGGAAATCGAGCACCGCGCCCTCCACGTTCCACACGGGCCGCGCGCCCCAGGCTGTCACTCCGACCTGTGCCCGCCGGGTCCACGCCATCGCCGCGTGGCCGCCTCCCGCCCACTCGTGGAACACGCCGGACAGCGTGCGCGACACCACGCGTCCGGTGGGCGCGCCCGTCCCAGCGAGCCACACCGCGGGCGCCTTGCAGGCAGTGCCTGTGCAGGACGTCCGTTCCATCAGGGCATGCGAGAGCAGCGAGCGGGACTGGTACGAACCGAAGCCCGTCACCGACACGCCCGAGGAAGTCCGCACCGTGCCCACCACGCCGCGGAAGCCTTCGTCCCACTGGAAGTCCGGCGTCACGTCCGCGTCGCGCTCCTCGGGGGTGCAGGCGCCTTCTCCCAGGAAGCACCAGCGCTCCACGTCGCCCGGCACGCGCACGGTGTCGTCAGGCAGGAAGCCATCCGGAGTGGGCAGTCCGGTGGTGTCCAACGTGAGCCGCTGACCGAAGCCCAGCCGGTACGATCCCACCAGCACGGAAGCCCGCTCGCCTGCCCACTGACCGTGGAGCTTGGGCACGACCACCGATACGCCGGGCGCCTCCGTCACCAGCGCGCGCCGGTTCACATCCCGGCGCACCGAGCCCAGCCGTCGCCGCGTGAGCGACGTGAGCAATCCCACGCGCCAGCCCTCCGGCCCCGCCACGCGCACCTGGAGCGCCAGGGGAGGAAGCACCGGATCCGACGCGGCGAACGCCGTCAGCAGCCGCGCATCGCCCGTCACCCGCTCTGGCTTCGAGCTCGTCAGGAAGGGCGCCAGCCGTCGCCGCTCCTCCGGCGTCAGTCCCCCGGAAGCCGTGACCCCATCCACGCGCGCGTACGTCAGTCCCGGCAACGCATAGAGCGCGGCGCGGGACGCATGCGACACATCCACGCCCGAGCGCCGTAGCACCAGCAGCGCGGACAGCGTCTCCGCCGTGATGGCGCCGTCCTCTCTCAGCGCGAACAGCGCCTGCTCTCCCGTGTCCTCGGGGTCTACCTCATAGGTCGCGGCGAGCGCCGTGAGGGGCAGACCCAGCAGGAAGAACAGCCACACGCAGACACGGACGGAGCGCACGCGGCCGGCCCTCTGCACGAGCGGGACCACTCTTCCCTACAGAGAAGGCGCGACGCGCGGTCCATCCCTTCCCCGGACCCGCCGTCCAGGCCAGGGACGGCGGTCCATGCGTCTCCACGTAGGCGTGGGGCGGTGCGGCTATGCTGCGGTGACATCCTCGCGAGGCCGGTCCCATCCGGCCCCAGAAACAGCGCATGGGCTACGTCCATATCCTTCGCCACTTCCCCTCTCCCCAGGAGGGGTTCAACCGCACCGTCCGCATCTACACGCCGGACACCTACGACGCCTGGCAGGACCACCGCTTCCCGGTGCTCTACATGCACGACGGGCAGAACGTCTTCGCGCATCCGGAGTCCGCCGTCTTCGACACGTGGTGCGCCAATCGCGTCGCGGAGGAGAACGTCCAGGCGGGGCGGATGGAGCCGTGGATCATCGTCGCGGTGGACTCGGGCCCCGGCCGCTTCCAGGAGTATTCGCCGTGGGACGAGCCGCGCAACGGCGTGTCCGCGCGCGGCGAGGCCTACGGACGCTTCCTGGTGGAGGAGCTCAAGCCATACATCGACCGGACGTACCGCACGCGCCAGGGCAGTGAGTGGACCGGCCTGATGGGTTCGTCGCTGGGCGGGCTCATCTCGCTGTATCTGGGATGGAAGTTCCCGCGGGTGTTCGGGCGCATCGGCGCGCTGTCGCCCACGGTGATGTGGAGCCAGGGCCGCTTGTTCGACGCGTGGCGCGAGCACAGCCATCGCTGGACGCGCATCTACCTGGACGCGGGCGCCACGGAGTACATCCACGCGGGCGGCATCCCCCTGGACTACGGCCGGGGCACGCACGACTTCTTCCAGCATCTCAAGGGCCTGGGCTACGGCGACCACGAGGTGTCGCTCGTGCTGGAGCCCGGCGGCGAGCACCACGAGAAGGACTGGCAGCGCCGGCTGCCGGGCGCGATGCAGTGGTTGCTCGGGTGAGCCCGCTCTCGTGACACGAAGGCCCCGCTCGGTGCCGCCCGAACAGCGGCAGGTCTACGTGCAGGTCGTGGAAGGCCTGCTCCAGCATGGCTTGAAGGGCCAGGTGTCCCCCCGCCTGCGGGAACGGCTGCGCCAGGCGGGTGTGGACCTGGACCGGCCGCTGTTGCCGCTCTATCCCGTGCCGCTCTGGACGAGATGTCTGGAGATCGTCGTGGAGGAGGTCTACCCGGACGTGCCCCGCGCGGAAGGCTACGCCCGGCTCGCCCGGGCGCACGTGGAGGGCTACGGGGCCACGCTGCTGGGGCGCGCGGTGATGGGCGTGATGCGCGTGCTGGGGCCCCGGCGCGTGGTGCATCGGCTGCCGGAGGTGCTGCGCGGTACGGACAACTACACGGAGGCGACGCTCGTGGAGCGAGGCCCCACGCACTTCGAGCTGCACCTCAACTCCAGCCTCGGCGCGCCCGGCTATGTGGAGGCCCTCTTCGAGGGGCTGCTGGCCGCGGGCGGCGCGAAGGCGCCTCGCGTGACGAAGGTGCACGACGACGGGGACAGCTCCACGTACGCGCTCACCTGGACGCTGGAGCCCTGAGCCTCACGTCGCCTGGATGAAGCGCACCGCGTCCTGCATGGACTCCAGGTCCGGGTGGCGCGTGAGGTACATCTCTTCGCCCAGGAGCGAGTGGTAGATGGGCGGCAGCTCGCGGTGCACGAGCAGCGACTTGCCCAGCCGTTCGACGATCTGCGCGTGGGAGTGCTTGTAGCGCCGGCCGTGACGGCGGGCGCTGTGGCAGACGTGGTGGCGGGGGATGTACTGGAAGTCCGCCACCGGGTCGCCCGTCACCACGCGGGCATAGAGCCGGTACACGTCGATGTCACACGTGTAGTTCATCATGTCGGTCATGAAGCCGCCGGGCGGGCGCAGGTTGGCCTCCAGCACGACGAAGCGGCCATCCGGCAGGCGGAAGAACTCCAGGTGGAACCAGCGCTCGCGAAGGCCGAACGCGGCGACGACCTGGCGGCCCAGCACGTCGAGCGCGGCGGGGATGTTCTGGAGGCTCCAGAAGGAGATGTCACGCCGTTCGGTGACGGTCTCCATGCCGCCGTCGCTGTATTCGTGGCTGAGGTTGAAGACGATGACGCCGTGGCGGTCCACGATGCCGTCGTAGGTGACGATGGTGCCGCGCACGAAGGGCTGCGCGACATAGGACGTGGGCAGCGGGTGGGCGAGCGCGGCGTCCACCTCCGCGTCGCTGGCGACCTTGAAGGTGTGGGCGGCGCCCACGCCCACGTCGGGCTTGAGCACGAGCGGGTAGCCCACGCGGGCGGCGAACTCCTTCACCTGGTCCGCGTCGCGCACGCGAAGGAGGTCCGGGTGGGGGACGCCGGAGGCGTGGAAGACCTCGGCCATGCCGGACTTGGAGCGCAGCTTGTGGATGTCCGGGGGCTGGAGGCCGGGGACATGGAAGTCCTCGCGCAGGCGGGCTTCGACTTCGAGCCAGGACTCGTTGAGGGACTCGATGCGGTCGATGCGGCCGTGGCGCCAGGTGAGGTAGCCGGTGGCGCGCAGGAGGGCATCGGAGTCGTTGAGGCTGGGGACGAAGAAGTATTCGCGCAGGGACTCGCGAAGCTCCGGGCGCAGGGACTCGTAGGGTGTGTCGCCGATGCCCAGCACGGTCACGCCGCGCTCGCGCAGCGCGGTGGCGAAGTGGAAGTACTGGGAGGGGAAGTGAGGGGAGATGAAGACGAAGTTCATGGCTCCTGGCGGGCGAGTCCTCCGCTGGGGTGGACCATAGCGGCCCCGCCCGCGCCCTAGAAGCCCGCTGGGGAACAGTGTCCACCAGCGGCACTCGCGCGGAGGGCTTGCACCGGGAACACTCGCGGCATGGCGGAGGATTCCAAGGCGTTCGCACAGGCGCGGGAAGCGATGGGAAGGCACACCATCCCGGAGCTCATCGACCTGCTGGAGAGCGAGGACGTCCGCACGCGCTTCCTGGCGGAGATGTGTCTGAGGGACGCGACCTCCACCTGACTCCACTTCCAGCCCGCGGGTCCGCGGGCCGAAAGGGAGGCAGCGGTGAAGGAGTGGCGCGACTGGTGGGCCGCGCGCAGGGACACGTTCAAGAAGCGCTGGGGCGACCGGAGCGGCGCCTGACGGCCCCCGTGAGCGATTACCTGCGCCCTCAGCGTAGCAGGACGGATTCGAGGAACGTCTTCAACTCATCGTCACTCATGTCCCCGCGCAACATCAGGCCGACACAAGCACGTGCCAGACGCCCCATGATGTTCGGGCTGGATCCTACTGGACTGTGGGCTGCCGCACGGACCGCGAGGACGCCCCCTGCCATTCGGGCCCTTGACGCTGCATCGAGTCCTTCGAGGACAATGTGAGCGAACTCCTGCGGCAATCCGACTCGTGGCGATGCGGTCGCGTATCCAGGAGCGGGACTCCAAGGCGCACCGTCCGCCTGGGTCCACGGGACTTCGAGCCGAAGCACGGGTTGCTCCCGCACATACGTCCCCGTTAGCCCAAGGAGCCCGTACTCCGAGTAAGCACCCCGTGGAATCAGTGCCTCAATGCCAATGCTGGTGAGCATCGGCATCTCCAGTCCCGAGGCCACATTCCGGTCGACCAAGCCCGCCGGGGCGTAGGTCGCGTCCGAACAATCACCGAGCCACACGCGTACGCCCCCAAAACGACCTATTTGCAGAGTTTTCATTGAATTCCCCAGAGCAATCGCCACGCGAGGCCAAACCACTGGGGATGCGATTTGCTCACCTCAGGGTGGTACACGCTGAACGGCGAGACGTCTGTCGGCCGCGCTTCTGCACCCTGTCTCGGAGCCTGCCCGCGTTGTGCTCAGGCCGCCTTCCGCCCCTCTGGAAAGGTAAGAGGGGAGGAAGGTGAAGGCTGAGCACAACGCGGCAGCGCGTCGCCTCGTCAGAAGGACTCCAGGCTCGACTCAAAGATGTCGAGGTCATTCGTGATGACCGTCATCTCGGCCGCGACGACAACGAAGCGCCGTCCACCGCTGATGATGACATGCACATCCCGTTCGGTGACGCCCTCGCGAAACGCAGCCTGGACTCTGCGCAGGTCCTCACCCATCGGGCTGGTGATCTCGATCTCCCCGAGCTTGGTGGGCAGTTCGAGGTAGTCCACCCCTGCGAAGATGACATCCAGGTTTTGAGGGTGCTGCGCAGTCCGTGCGCTTCGGATCAGAAGCTGGTCGTGACTGACCCGGAATTCCCAGACACGGAAGGTCCGCCCTGAAAGGTTCATTGATGGCCTCGCCTACTGAAACGGGTTCGGGACGGTCTTACCGTCAAGGAAGAACGTGATTCGGTCCCACCACTGGGGATTCGACTTGATCTGGAGCAACTCCCAGTCGGTGGCGCCGCCACGCCCTGATGCGGCACGAGTCACAGCTTGCCACGGACTATCGACGCCAGTCAGATTGAAGCTGACTCGGTTCGAGGGATTGCTGACGACATCCGTGAACGCCAACTTCCACCGCATGGGAGCCGCGCGCGCCCACTGCTTCCAGGTGCTGCCGTCCACAAACCTCGCGAAGTCGTCCAGATAGTCCCCAAGGCCAAGCGCGACGTTCAGCCCCTTATTTGCGACGTTGGTGACGGACAGGTCTCCCGCCGCTGCCAGTATGCCACCTCCCGTGGAATGGGGCCCCATCATCGCCTTGAGGTGCCCTGACACCCCGCTGGCACTGCGCGATAGGGAGGAGGCACCACTGGCAACACCCTCACCCGCTCCATAAATCGCGGCGCCAGCCATGGCGACATTGAAGGCAGATTTTCCAATGCCCATTGCGCAACCGGTTGCACCAGGAGCATTGCATGCCGCCCATGTTGATTTGACGCTCTCTCCAGCCGAGACAAATGGGATGACCTCGTTGACGGCGTAGCTGACCGCCGCGAACTGACTGACGGGCGCGTAGTGGTCGTAGGCCTGCGAGGCCTTGAGCATGGTGTCGACCTGCCCCCTGAGACCGCTCATGCCAGAGCAGGCAATGAACAGGCTGCAGGCAAAGCTGTCCGACCCGGGAGGGCTCAACGCCTTGGAAACCGTCGTCAGCACGGACGTCGCGCTGGAACGGTAGGGCGCGGAGCTCTGGCCCACGTCATTCGTGTAATGCCCCGCCGGCGCCACCTTCGCGTCGTCCAGGGCCGCCACACTGGGCACCCGGAGGTCCACGCTGGGAAGGAAGAGCGTGGCCCCCGGCGCGAGCATGTAGCGCTCCACCAAGCTCATCGCCGGGCTCTGCATCGACGTGGAACCTCCCGAAGCTCCGTCCCACCGGCTCACCAGCGTGCCACCGTAGGGGATGAAGCCGCTGGGGTCGGTGTAGCGGGTCGGGTTGTTCAGGACGTAGGAGTACGCGTTGTACGCCTGGACCGAGCCCGGATCCGCGACGACCGGATCCACGCTGAGGAACTTCATCAGCCGCGGGTCGTAGATGCGCCCGCGCATGTTGATGAGCCCCAGCTCGTCGTCATGCTCATGCCCCGTGTAACCCTTCCGCGCGCCCGAATGGAAGGCATTGGGAGCCTGCGCCAGGTTGCTGGCATTTCGACGTGCGCCGAAGGGGTCGTACTTGATGCGCTCCACCACCGCGCCTGATGCGTCGGTGACCGTGTCCGGGCTGCCCTGGCGGTCGTTGAGGAAGTAGCGCACGTTCTCCGTGCTCGCCCCCTCATCCCAGGACAGCTCTCCAATGACACCCTCGGGGCTGGGAATGCTGAGGACGTGCGTCCTCGTCAGGCCCTGCGTGCGGCGCTGGTAGAGGCCCCCCACATAGAGCACGTCCTCCTGCGCACTCTTCTTCCAAACGCGAGCACCCGACGCGTCGTAGCCGAAGGCCACCGTGTCACCCGCGGCGGTGAGGGTCTTCGGCAGGTCGAACGAGTTGAATTCGACCGTCCGGACGAGAGCACCCGTCGCATCCCGAGACGCAACCTGGTTGCCCCGTTGGTCGTACTCATAGGTGAACGCGTCGCTCCCGAGCTGCGCCTGCTTGACGGCGTGGGGCCCGCCGCTCGTGCCGCCGCTGTAGTTCAGCAGCGCGGACGGCTCCCAACCGGCGATCGGCGAACGGCTGAGCAGGTTGCCAAGGCCGTCGTACTGGAACTGGGTCTCCAAACGCTGGCAGTTCTGAAGCACCCGCCACCACTCCAACCGGTCGAGCACGTCGTAGGAGAACTTCTCCGTCACCCCCACCATCAGGTCATGTCGCGCGGCCAGGTTGTCATTGGCCGTGTACTCGTAGGCGAGCCGCTGGACATTGGCGCCATTGCGCTTCGCTTCCAGGAAGCGCAGACGCCCCCGGCTGTCGTAGCGAGACTCCCGTTCGACACCGTTGCCGTACCGCGTCTTCTTCAGACGTCCGACGCTGTCCCGCTCGAGCGCGGACCAGTAGTTCATGAAGAAGGCACCCGTCCGATAGATGCCCGAGAGCGCGCCACGTGCGTTGTAGGCATAGCTGATGGACACCGGCTGCCCGTTGAGCGTGACGGGATAGGTGAGGCGGCTCAGCCGGCCGTAGTCATCGAACTGCCGGCTCATCGTCAGCGAGGTCCCCGCCGCGTCCTGCTGGGTGTCCGTCTCACGACCGAACTCGTCGTAGAAATGCTGAGTGGTGACGACCTCGGGCGGCCCACCCAGGACCGTGCGGGTCGCCTTCGTCAGGCGCCGCATCGCTCCCATCCCGGAGTCGTACTCGTACGCCAGCTCCTCCTGGTTGTTCTTCGCGCTCAAGACGCGTCCCAGCCGGTCCCGCTCGTACGTGGTGGCAAGCAGCCCCGCCATGCCGTCCAGGCCGTCCGCTTCACGCTTCACCTCACCGAAGGCGTTGTACCGGTAGGTGCGCGTCCCGGACCCCGGATCCACCGACCGCTCCAGCCGTCCCTGGGCGTCGTAGATGTTCAGGCTGCGGTTGCCTTGAGGATCGTCCGTGGTCTCCAACCGGCCAAAGGGGCCATAGCCGTACGCCATGGTCGCTTCCTTGGGCGTCCCCACGGCCTCGGTCACCGTCACCATCAGGCCCCGGAAGTCGAAGACACTCTTCTTCACCAACTCCAGCGCATCCGTCACGGACGTCTGGGTGGTGTAGGCGGCCGGAACCGTGTAGGTGAAGCGCTCGACGAGCGTCCCCGTCGGGGAGGAGATTCCCTCGCCCACTCGACGCGCGGTGAGACGATTCAGGGCGTCGTACTCGTAGGATTCCCAGGTCGGGCTCTCGGTGCTGGTCCGCGGAGCCTCCAGCTTCCCAACGCGTCCGTGCGCATCGTATTTGACGCTGGAGACCACCGTCTCACCGTCAAACCGTGGCCCCTGGCTCGAAACCGGCCGGCCCATCGCGTCGAACCGGGTGATGGTTTCCGTCAGCGTTCCCACACCCGTCGCCACCTGAGTGCGCTGCTGCAACAGGGCCCCGTAGCGCTCGTAGAACGTCCGGACGACGGACTGGTCACCCGGCGCGACAGAAGGTCCACGGTAGAGCGGGGTCACCACGCGCGGACGGCCGAAGCCGTCGTACTGGAAGCGCGTGTGCACACCGTTGGGATCCGAGGCCTGCGCGAGCACTCCCAACCCCAGATGGTACAAGTATTTCCAGGTCGCCCCTTCCGCATCGGTGGAGGAGACCACCTGCGTCTGGTCGACGTCGTCATACGTGACCGACTCAAAGCGATTGACGCCGCCACCCTCGCGCTCGACGCGGTGGACGAGTCCGCGCGAATCCCGCAGGAAGGTCGTCTTGAGGTAGGTCTCGGAGGTCTCCGGCGGCAGGCTGCCCTCGCCGCTGCGCGAAGGCTCCAGTTCCACGATTTCAACCTGTCCGCGGCCGTCGAACGTGAACGTCTGCGTCCGCACGTTGGCCGCGTCCGCTCCGCCCACGCAGCCGACCGCTGGCGACCTGGCGCAAGACGTCCAGGAGCTGGTCACGGACCAGGTGCCCTGGGGCCCCCACATCTCCGGATCGAAACCGAGGGCGCCCACGGTGGTCACCTGCTGCACCTGTTCGGTCTTGTTGGCGCCATGGACAAGCTGGGTGCTCTTGACGGGCGTGCCGTACTCATCAAGCTCCGTGAGGGTCTCTGTTTCAGAAACCACCGTGACGGTGCCGCCCTCGATCTCCTTCACCGTCTCCACGACCCGGCTGGCGTACTGCTGGTAGGTCGGTGCATACGTCGCCGGATTCCAGCTGTAGCTCCACGTCCGCTGCGTCTGCTGCTTCGCGCCCCCATCCAGGGGCACCTCGACGGTCTCCTTGAGCGGAAGATGCGCCTGGGGAGCCACAGTCCTCCTGGGATAGACAATGCTCGAGTTGTACTGGTAGCCAACCGGCTCGCCCACGAAGGAAGTGTTGCCATAGGCCGTCGTCGTCCGAGCCCCCGTCAGCTCATCCACGATGATCCGCTCGCCAAAGCCAAGCCACCCCAGCCCCTGCGTATCGGAGCGTCCGTCCCGATAGAGATAGCGCCAGCTCCGCTGCTGCTGCTCATTGGAGTTGAGCGACATCCGGGAAACCACGCGCATCGACACGGGAGCCAATCGCAGCCAGGGCCTGGCGGTGGTATTCACCAGTTCCGTCGTGTAGAACGGCTCGCTGGGTGTGACGTTGCCGTGGGGATTCGCTTGAGAGAGCGGAGCGTACTCGAACGAATAGTTCAGGCCCGAATAAAGCTGATAATTCATGACCTGGGTGTTGCCGTGCACCCGCTTGAGCACATCAATGGCCTTGGTGCGCCGCGCGACCTTCAGCGAGTTCCCCTGGCGCCAGGTGAAATCGAGCAACCCATCGTTGTTGACGTCAATGACCTGGGCCCATTCCGCATTGTCACCACTGGACACCGGCGATGCCGACAGAGTCGACAGGGTGCCGAAGTTTCCTTGCGCCCCTGCGAGCAGAAGCCGAACCGGTTCCCCCTCCTTGAAGATGGCGAAGTCCACACGGCCATCTCCGTCGAAGTCTCCATGCTCCGTCTTGGCCGCCAGCAGGCTCGTGACGGTATTTCCAGGCAAGGGAAGCTCGCGGGCTTCAGTGAACCCCGCCCCGGTGTTGAGCTGCACCGTGAGCCGAGGGGTCGTATCGGAAAGACTCATCAGGCCCAGCATCACCGCATCCGCGAGCCCATCGCCATTGACATCCACGAAGTCGAAGGTCGACGCATAGAAGGAGGGCACCCACAGGGGAAGCGCCGGAGGCTTGCGGATGGTGGTCGTGAACACGTCCATCGCCGGAGGCAGCCCCTCGCTCCCGCGCTCCACCTCGTGGTAGGCGAGTCCCTCCAGGAAGGTGTTCCCATTGGGGCCCACGCCCAACAGGCTCATCTTCCCGCTCCCATCCAGGTCCACTGCGCGCAGGCCGAACCGAGACGGCTGGAAGAAACCGGTGGGGGACTCCTTGGTCTTCTTGCCGGACGCCGGCTCGGCGACCACGCGACGCTTGGCCGGGACCATCGAATCGGCATCCCCCGTCAAATCGATGTGGTGCTGTCCCATCCACACGCGATCGTTGCGGCCGTCACCGTCGACATCGAGCCAGTACTGGAAGTTCGGCTCGGAGCCGACGGCCAGGAATTCGTCCGAACCCACGCGGCTATGGCCATACATGGGCGCCAGATTGGGGCCCCCCTTCGGCTTGTCCCACATGCACGACAGCGACGTGACCGTGGAACGACCCGCGCCATCCCAATCCGTCACCAATGGGAAGAGATTGCGCTGAGCGCGGTTTCCGCAGAACGCCCCCGGGTCACTGCCTCCGAAGATGGCATCCCAGACGTCGTCGAGCCAGATCGTCCCCTCGATATTGAAGTAGGGGTACCAGAGAGCCATGCCGGTCTCGCTGGAGGCCACCAGCGTGGGTGATGCGGCGTCCGGGAACTGCAGCAGGCGCATCGTGTCTTCCCAGATCTGCAACGTGAAGTCTGTCGTCATGCCGACCGAGTCCTGCCGAACGAGGTCTTCCTCAAGCCGCTTCTCGGACTTCACGAAGTACGCGAGGCCCTGGCGGCCCGCGCCCAGCCCGAAGGCATGCACGCCCACCCCCTGGGCCGCGTCGCTGACGTTCTGGGCCGGCGGGTACTCGAACTCCCAGGAGCCCTGCTCCCATTCGAAGCGCACCGGCGCCTTGCACACGTTCTTCCCGTCGCACTCCCGAAGTTCCGTCAGCAGGCTCCGGTTGCTCGTCATGCTCGGGGAGTAGGTCAGGTTGTAGGAGCGCAGCACCACGGTGGGAGGCTTCTCCGAACCGGCGGCGATTCCAGGTCCCTTCATGTCGATGCCCGTGAGACGGAAATCCCTGCCGACCTTCACGCCCGCCAGATATCCCTTGAAGACATCCGTCCTCGGCCCGTAGTTGAACTTGACCTCACGCGTGCCGGGCTCGAGGGTTCCAGAATCGTTGCGAAACTGCGTGTAGACAATCCGGTCAGGCCGATGCCAGGCCCCGGACTCGGCGCCCAAGGGCGCGTGATCGTAGAACACGTCCATCCGGTTGCCGGGATGGTCTTCCACGGTCGCGAGCGCCCAGGCGAGCTTGACCGTCTCGCGCTCCTTCACCTGGATGGTGCCATCCGGCCCCTCGTCCAGCTTTTCGTAGACGCCCTGGATGAGGGCGTCGTCACGCGACAACGTCTTCCCGTAGGTCCGGATGAGTCCGTCGCGTCCCCGGACCTCGAAGGTCGTCGGATCCTGGGGATCCGAGTCCGCGGGGATGCGGATGGAGGCGTAGCTGTCATGCTCGGTCTTGAAGGAGCGCGGATTGTCCTCGTCTTCGTTGTCGGACGGAACGAGCCGGACGCCGTCCAGGCAGTACGTCCGGGTGTAGCGGTCCTTCACGTGCAGTTCCATGTCCGGGAAGAAGTCGATGGCGACGGTCTTCCCGTCTCGCGCGAATGAGTTCGGGCACAGGCTGATCTGCGACAGTCCGGACAGGTTGAAGCCCGGGCCCAGGAGCCCGTCGCTTCCCTGGCTGTCATAGACGATGGAAAGCGAAGGCTGGATGCCCGCGCGCCCCGCCGGAACCCAGAGGGGCACCGTCACGGAAGCGGAGCCATTCTGCGTCACATCCGCCACGAAGGGGGTGATGCCCGGCGCGTTCGCGCCGTCGGTCCCCGTGTCGAGGATGGTGTCCGGCCCCAGTTCGAAGGGAATGCTCTCTGACGTGACTCGCGAGCGTGTCCTGGCCAGGCCGTCAGGGCCATCCGCGGAGGGCGGCGCGGGAAGACAGCCCCCGAGGAGCTGGGCACCGTAGAAGAACAGCGTGAGTCTGGCCGCGAACCGCTTGCGGCGCTCTGGAGGTCGTGAGGAGTGGCTCATAGGGAAATACCGGTGCTGGAATGGAATGAGGGATTGCTATTGGCAGACGGACTGCTCGCAGACGCCGGACTCGTCCACGTCACCGGAGCAGTTGTTGTCGATGCCGTCACAGACCTCGACGGCGTTCGGGTTCATGTCGCGCCGGGTGTCGTCACAGTCCCTGTTGTCCCGGGTGGTATTCGGCGGCTGTCGGCACGTCAGGACCGCACCCCAGCTGGCGCCGGAGCCATCACGGTCCTGGTCGGGATAGAAGGTGATCCAATCCGCCTGGTTGCTCGCATCGTCCACGGAGCCGTTGCAGTCATCGTCCAGGTCGTTGGCGCACAGCTCCTTGGAAGGGTTGCCTGGGGTGCACAGACCGTAGTTGCCCCATTCGCAGACCACCTTGGGCGGCTTGCCATCCTCGACCTCCACGGTCTCGCAAACCTCGCCACAGGCCGGAGCCTCGCGCTTGCAGACGCCCAGGCCGCAGGTGATGGGCGGGACGTCATCCACCTTCCCATTGCAATCGTTGTCCTCGCGATCACAGGTCTCCGGATGGGGAGGCCTGGGCGTGCAGGTCTGCTCCACGCCGTTGACGCACGCCTGGACGCTGGCGGCACAGGCCCCCACACCGCACGTCTTCAGGGCCCCGGGCTTCACCGCCGCGTTCGAATCGTTGCAGTCCTGGTTGTTGATGGATGCCCCCGCGGGGACACTGCAGGCGCTGCCCGTCGAAGGACCCGCGCCATAGCCATCGCCGTCCCCGTCCCGGTAGTAGGTCAGCTTGACGCCTTCGTCGACCGAGCCATTGCAGTTGTCATCCACGTTGTTGCAGGTTTCGGCGCTTGGGGTGCCGGGGGTACAAGCGTTTCCGGTCCACTCACACACCTCCTTGGGTGGCTTTCCATCCCGGACATCCACCATCTCGCAGACGTTGGTGCACGCCGGAACGCTGCGGAAACAGGCGCCCGTGCCGCAGGTGATGGGCGGAAGGTCGTCCACCTGTCCGTTGCAATTATTGTCAACGCGGTCGCACACCTCCTGACTGGGGGTGCCTGGGGTGCAGGTCTGCTCCACGCCGTTGACGCACGCCTGGACGGATCTGGCGCAAGCGCCCACGCCGCACTGCTTGATGACGCCCGGCTTGACGGCTGCGTTGTTGTCATTGCAGTCGGTTCCGTTCGTCACGTAACCGGCGGGGCGTCCACAGCTGTCGATCCAGTTGTTCGGCGCCCCGTCCCCGTCCCCGTCCGCGTCCCGGTAGAACCTGCCGGCCTGCCAGACGGACGCGTTGGAGTCGTTGCAGTCGAGGTTGTTGGGCACCCAGCCGAGGCCGAGGGGGCACCCCTGAATGCTGGCACCCGCGCCATAGCCGTCCCCATCCGCGTCCCGGTAGAGGGTGCGCACCAATCCCTCGTCGATCTTTCCATCGCAGTCATTGTCGAAGCCGTCACAAATCTCCGGCTCGCACTCCGACGGCGGCGGACAGTCCGGGCAGCCGCTGACCTGATCCGGGGGCGGTTTCGTGGGATTCGCGGCAAAACCAATCGAGGAGGCGAGGGTTGCGGTCAGGAACAGGCAGGTGGACAGCATGGCCGCATACAGGCCAAGGCTCCGCCCACTCACGCGGATGCGTGGTTTTCGTGTCATTGATTTTCTTTCGCTCTTGAACGGAACGGAGGTCGCGCGGCGTGCGCCTGGGTCAGGCAGGGCTCAACCGATTCGCAATGGGGATTGCTACAAGGAGCCCCCCTCCCGGCGCCTCTAGGAACACGGAAGGTTGTCAGCAAGACACAGGCCAATGCCGCGGCCCGTCTCGTTCCAAGCGCCGAGCGGGTCCCAGCGTCGCGATTCGGGATGCCCCATCCCGCCCATGGACGCCCCCGCTCCAGGAGCCGAACGTCGAGCGGCCGAGCGGCCCTTCACCGAGCTGTGTTCAGCCAGGGGGGCGCAGCGGGCCTACAGGGTCATGCCGCCGGGGGCACGGTGAAGCCCAGGGATGCGCGCAGTGCGTCCACGTGTGCATCGCGGGATCGACGGGTGGGCCGCGCACCGGGACCCGTTCAAGAAGCACTGGGGCGACCGGAGCGGCAGCTGATGGCCTACCCCTGGTCGGGCCGAAGGCCGCCGACCCTGCCTGTCTGAACGATTTCCTGGAGGGCGGACGCGATGCGCTCCCTCGTGACGGAAGCGACGACCACGAGATTCCTCTCAAGAAACACGCTGCCTCCCTTCAGCGCATCGCCAACATCCTGGGTCAAGCGAACCGGGTCGTACACGGTGAGCGTGTATCGACGCTCCTGAATCACCGCGACGACTCCGGGGAGCCAGCCTTTGGCCTCAACCTCCCAAGCGGAGTCCTCGAAGCCGGGAGGGAACTCCAGAATGATGTTGCTCATCAGGACTCCAGGCTCGACTCGAAGAGGTCGAGGTCATTCTTGATGATCTTCATCCCGGCCGCGACGACAACGAAGCGCCGTCCACCGCTGACGATGACATGAACATCCCGCTCGGCGACGCCCTCGCGAAACGCTGCATGAACTCGACGAAGATCATCCACCATCGGGCTGGTGATCTCGATCTCCCCGAGCTTGGTTGGAAGTTCGAGGTAGTCCCCCCTACGAAGATGACATCCAGGTTTTGAGGATGCTGCGCAGTCCGTGGGCTCCGGAGAAGGAGCTGCTCATGGCTGACCCGGAACTCCCAGACACGGAAGGTTCTCTCTGAAAGGCTCATCGCCAACCTCGTCTACCAAAACGGGTTCTGGGTTGAAGACGCGATGCCTGCCGTGAGACAGAGGCGCCCGAACGCCTCTCCTCGGCTCGAAGCTACTGCGCCAGGTCCGGGCGGTAGGTGGCCAGGGTGCAGCGCATGCGTTGCACCTGTTCCGCGCTGAAGCCCGTCATGCAGGCGTCGTCCGTCAGCTCCATGTAGTTCTGGATGGGGACCGGCACGCCGCCGCAGCTGGTGATTCCCGCAGTGCACCCCTTGTGGGAGGTGGCGTTGGGCGGGGTGTCGCAGATGCGGTCGCCGGTGGTGTAGCAGTCCGGCGCGGTGGCCGTGCCGCACCCCGAGTAGTACGTGTGGAACAGGCCCAGGTAGTGGCCCACCTCGTGCGTGACGGTCCGCCCGTTGTGGTACGGCACGACGGGCCCCACCCGTCCGAATGCCAGCCAGTTGATGACCACGCGGTCCTGCGGCAGACCGACAGCGCCCGTGGGCTCCGCAGGGAGGAAGGGCACGTACCCGCGCGAGCCGCCAGCGCTGTTGGTGTAGATGTTCACGTAGCGCGTCGGATCCCAGGCGGTGCTGAGCCAGTAGCTACCGGTGTCCTGGTACCAGGTCGTGTTGCAATAGCGCTGGATGCCCGTGGTCGGGTTGCCCGAGGGATCCACGGTGGCCAGGAAGAACTCAATCTTGCTGTCCACCCCACCGCTCCCAGGGGTGCCAGCCATCGCGCGGAAGTCCTCGTTGAGGACCGCGATCTGACTGTGGACCAGCGCGTCCGAGACATTGCCATTCGTGCACGCACTGTCCGCGACGACATGGACCACCACCGGGATGCGCCGCACCGCCAAAGGCAGCCACTGAGGGCCAGGGACGGTCGAGTCCATGGAACAGTCGGAGGCGGAAGAGGAGTACTTCACCATCCAGGAAGGCCCAGGCTCCGGGGCTGCACAGCCGTCGGAGTGGACCAGGGGGGACGCTCCGGACAGGAGCGCCAGGGCATGACTAACAAGCAGGGAATGAAGTGTCATTTGAACCCAGGATATCCCGGGCTCGCGCGGCAGGCCCCTCAGAGGATCCGCACAATCTCCAGGATTCGAGCAGAACCGATGACTCGAGCCCCGGCATGCATTGGGATTTCCATCCCCTGAGCCACGTGCTGCCAAGGCTCGGACAGAAGCGGCTCGACGACGGCTTCTTTCTCCTGTCCCGGCACAAGAGGTCCGGCGTCATCCAACGTGACCAGAGCACCATCCAATGCCATCTGGCCATCGTCGGTTCGGCTTCCAATGTTCCAATTGGGCCTGAACTCTTTTCCCACCGGTCCCTGGGTGCCTCCCTCTCCAGGCGTCAAGAGCCTGACCACTGCACGGATGAGTAAACGCCCTCGCATGGCTTTCTCTTCCGGACGCCGCTAGCGAACTTCAAAGACCGCTCATTCCACAGCATCAAGCGGCGCCACTCCAATCCACTCGATTTGAAGCGTTCCCGTTCTATCCACCTGCGTGCGTCCGCCCTCAAACACAACGGAGCGAACAAGCATCTCCACAGGCCTGCCAGACACCACCCCGCAGGCACGCGCACCAGGCACTACCACTCCAGACAAGATGTCCACCGCTGCAATCGTCGAACCAGGGTGGGCAGCCAATGGATATGGAGTACTCGGAACATGGCGGTCGTCATGACTGCTCCTGAAGGCCACGCAGTCGGGAGGTCGTGTCCCGTATCTTTGTGGGAGCCCTCCTGGCTCATTCTTCCCGGATCCATTCCTCAAGACCCGCGGCGATAAGCCGGGCCTGAACCGCGTCCACTGCGTCCGGGCTTGCAGGCTTGGAGCCACCGCCTACGCCATAGATGTCATTCAGGACGAGCGGATAGTGCTGCCCCACGAAGTGGCCGACAACAATCGCAAGATTCCTGTCCGACATATGCGGGTACAGCACAGTGAGCAGAGGCAGGTAATCCGCCTCAGTCACGCCTTGAGGGAAGGCCCTCTTGATCAGGGCAACAGTGCTCATGAGACTGGGGTGAAGGTCCATATGTTCCACTCATAGGGACAGCCGAAGAAGAGATCTGAAGTCTACCTCGCACCGCGCTGGGAACCTTTCATCAGGGGAACCAGTCGTTCACTGACTTCGGACAGGAACTGCATAAGTCCGACCCGTTCGCCGCGTTGCCTCAGCGTCTCCAACGGAGTGTCGCGCAGGCATTCACGCTCACGCTCCAGGTTTCCGGACGTGAGCTCTTCCAGTGCCTTCTTGGCGTCGTTCTTCGCACCGTGCTCACTCGCTGTCAGCCGGTGTGCCTCGCGAACAGGATGGAACGAGAGCCGCTGTTCCACCTTCCGCAGGGAGCCTTCTTCTTCCTTCTTGGCGTCGAAGCCAGCAAGAACCCAGCACTCCCGTTTGGGCTCTGCGACTCCGATGACGACTGCGAAGGGCCAGGGCTTGTCTCCGCGAGCCTGCTCCAGTCCAAGGCGTCGGCCTTCATCCGCATCGCTGTCACGAATCAACATGACTGATTGCGGCTTCTTGTCCGAATCCACGAACAGCAAGAGGGCGCGCCGAGCTACAAGGGCATCAGGCTCAGCAGGCTTGTTTCCGAAGTGCCCAAAGAGGCCTTTGATCCCGGCCTTCTTGGCTTCTTCTCGTACAGATGCCCACCGAAGGAAGGGCTCTGAAGGCGTCAGCCCTCGCCAACGGCGCTGGGTGTCCAGCAAGTCCTCGTCGAGCCAATCGATGTCATCTACCAGCACACGGTCGGCAAGCATGCAGGCCGTGTCCCTGTCCGCACGGGCCTCGCAGACCACACCGAAGTCGTATGCGGGCTCACTCATGAGTCGCGGACGCAGGCACCTTGCCAATCCAGCTCTCGCCCACGGTGCTCCAGAACTCGCCGGGGCTCATCAGGTCTTTCCACTTCTCGAATTCGGGATGAGCCGTGAGCTTCTCGCAGCGAGCGAACCCGTTCTCCTCCAGGAAGGTCATCCGAATCTCTTCCGGCTTCAGATAGTTCAGGATGAAGGGCGAGTGGCTAGTAGCGACGATTTGCAGTCCGGGGCTGTTCTTTTGAATGGCACGTAGCAAGTCAATCAGCTTGCCCTGCGCCACCGGATGGAGTGCCAACTCGATATCATCAAGGAGAAGAAAGCGAGGCCTCCGCTTTCCGAGAAGGACGGTCAACAACCCCAATGCCATCAGGGTTCCTTCTCCAACAGAATCGGCAGGTACGGCCTTCGCCCCTTGCATATCCAGCACGATCCGGTTTCCCCAGAGCGTGCGCGTCTCAGCTACATGCGTTGTTTGCGCATCAAGGGCCAATGTCCGCAGACTGCTTCGCTCTACAGCAGCACGTTCGACTCGAATTTTCCGGACAGTCGGGACGATCTGCTTCAACGCCGACTCAATCTCCTCAAAGAGATCCTCATGACTCAGTTTGAGGAACGCTAGCGCAGATGCCAAACCCAAGCCGTCACTACTCAGCCCAGGTTCCTGATCATCACTATACGAAGCCTCTGCCAGCTTTTTTGAATCAAGCCTCAACAAGACGGCTGAAGCCAGAATCCAACGCAGCTCCTCACTGACTTTCAAGATTCCCTGGCGAGCCGATTCATCTACAGCCGAGTAAACAAAATTCCGGACCGCTGTTGAACCAGGGCCTTCAACCAGCACTTCAGCTGGGAAACCGTCAATGCGGCTTTGAAAACGCAAGGTGGATGGCTTGCTCGCTCCAAACGAGCGAAAGCTTTCTGGAATACGGTGCATTTGGAGGGAATGAAGCATGGCTGGCATCCGCAGTCCCTCCAGCAGCGTCGTCTTCCCCGAAGCATTCGGCCCCACCAGCACGGTGAAGGGCTCCAGCTCCAGGTCGAGTGAGCGGTACGCCTTGAAGTTGCGGAACTGCACCTTCTCGATCACGCGTGCACCCTCCTCCCGACGACACCTCCGCCCCGGAATCACTCACAGGGCGGAGCACGGCACACCGCAATCTCAGTTCTTCGTCAGCGGACGGTAGCGGATCCGGTGCGGCTCCAGCGCGTCCGGGCCCAGGCGCTTCTTCTTGTCCGCTTCGTAGTCCTCGAAGTTGCCCTCGAAGAAGAACGCCTTGCTGTCACCCTCGAACGCCAGGATGTGCGTGGCGATGCGGTCCAGGAACCAGCGGTCGTGGCTGATGACCACCGCGCAGCCCGCGAAGTTGAGCAGCGCGTCCTCCAGGCTGCGCAGCGTCTCCACGTCCAGGTCGTTCGTGGGCTCGTCCAACAAGAGCAGGTTGCCGCCCTCCTTCAGCATCTTCGCCAGGTGCACCCGGTTGCGCTCGCCGCCCGACAGGTCCTTCACCCGCTTCTGCTGGTCCTGCCCCTTGAACGCGAAGCCCGCCAGGTACGCGCGGCTGGGCATCTGGCCCGCGCGGCCCAGGTCCAGGTGATCCAGGCCGCCACTCACCTCCTGGAACACCGTATGCTCACCGTTCAGCGCGTCGCGGCTCTGGTCCACGTAGGCCATCTTCACGGTCTCGCCCACGCGCAACTCGCCCGCGTCCGGCTTCTCCGCGCCCGTCAGCATCCGGAACAGCGTCGTCTTGCCCGCGCCGTTCGGACCAATCACGCCCACGATGCCACCCGGCGGCAACTTGAAGTTCAGGTCGTCGATGAGCAGCCGGTCCCCGTACGCCTTGCGCAGCCCCTTCGCCTCCACCACCAGACCGCCCAGCTTCTCGCCCGGCGGAATCACCACCTCGCCCGTCGGCTCGCGCTTCTCCTGCGACTGGTTGAGCAGGTCCTCGTACGCCGCGATGCGCGCCTTGCTCTTCGCCTGACGCGCCTTCGGAGAAGCGCGCACCCACTCCAGCTCGCGCTTGAGCGTCTTCTGACGGTGGCTCTCCGACTTCTCCTCCAGCTCCAGCCGCTTCTGCTTCTGGTCCAGCCAGCTGGAGTAGTTGCCCTTCCAGGGCACCCCCTCGCCGCGGTCCAGCTCCAGGATCCACTCCGCCACGTTGTCCAGGAAGTACCGGTCGTGCGTGATGCACACGATGGTCCCCGTGTATGCCTTCAGCGCCTGCTCCAGCCACGCCACGCTCTCCGCGTCCAGGTGGTTGGTGGGCTCGTCCAGGAGCAGCAGGTCCGGCTTCTCCAGCAGGATGCGGCAGAGCGCCACGCGGCGCTTCTCACCGCCGGACAGCTTCGTCACGTCCGCGTCGCCCGGAGGCAGCCGCAGGGCGTCCATCGCCATCTCCAGCGTGCGGTCCAGCTCCCAGCCGTTGTTCGCGTCGATGAAGTCCTGCAGCTTGCCCTGCTCGGCGAGCAGCTTCTCCATGGCCGCGTCGTCCATGGGCTCCGCGAACTTCGCGCTCACTTCATTGAAGCGGTCCAGCGCCTGGCGGATCTCCTTCAGGCCCAGCTCCACGTTCCCCTTCACGTCCAGGGTCGTGTCCAGCTGGGGCTCCTGCGCCAGGTAGCCCACCTTCACCGTGGGGTCCGGCTTCGCGATGCCGAAGAACTCCGTGTCCACCCCCGCCATGATGCGCAGGAGCGTGGACTTGCCGGAGCCGTTGGGGCCAATCACGCCAATCTTCGCGCCCGGGAAGAAGGACAGGTAGATGCCTTTGAGGATGTCCTTGCCGTTCTTGACCTTGCGCAGGTCCTGCATCGTGAAGATGAAATTCTGGGCCATGGCGGAAGGCCTCCTGGGATTCGCCGAAAAGACGTGAGCGGGGCCAGCGGATAGCAGGGAGCCCCATCCGGCTCAAGGCGCCTGCGTCAGCGCCGTGTCCGGTTGGACGGGGCGCGTCACGCGTCCAGGAGCGAAAACGCCTGCTCGCTGACCAGCGAACCCAATTCGAAGGTGTTAGAGGAAGCGCCCCATGTCCGAGCCCACGACCCCTGCCCTGGAGCTGAAGGGCCTCTCCAAGGCCTACGGAAAGTTCACCGCCCTCCACGCCGTGGACCTCACCATCCGCCCCGGTGAAATCTTCGCCCTCCTGGGCCCCAACGGCGCCGGCAAGACGACCCTCATCGGCAGTGTGTGCGGCCTGGTGAAGAAGTCCGCTGGCACCATGAAGGTCTTCGGCAAGGACCTGGACCAGGACCCCACCGGGCCCCGCTACCAGGTCGGCCTCGTCCCGCAGGAGATCAACTTCGACCCGTTCTTCTCCGTCGCGGAGTCCCTGCGCATCCAGCAGGGCTACTACGGCCAGCCCCGCGACGACGCGCGCATCGACGAAGTCCTCACCGCCTTGAACCTCCAGGCCAAGAAGGACTCGCTCACGCGCGCCCTGTCCGGCGGCATGAAGCGCCGGCTGCTCATCGCCAAGGCGCTGGTCCACAAGCCCAAGCTCGTGTTCCTGGACGAGCCCACCGCGGGCGTGGACGTGGAGCTGCGCCGCGACCTGTGGACGTACGTGAAGAAGATCGCCAGCGAGGGCACCACCATCGTCCTCACCACGCACTACCTGGAAGAGGCCGAGGAGCTGGCGGACCGCGTGGGCATCATCAACGAGGGCCGCCTCCTCATGACCGAGGACAAGGCCGCGCTCCTGCGCCGCTTCGGGGAGAAGCGCCTCGTCGTGACGTTCTCTGAACCGCAGGCCGCCCTGCCCGCCGCGGGCACGCGCTTCGCCGCGAGCCTCTCCGCCGATGGCCGCACGCTCACCTACGTGGAGCGCGACAACTGCGCGCCCTCCGGTGAGCTGCTCCGCTCGCTCTACGCGGACGGGCTGCCCATCGCGGAGGTGGAGACGCGGCGGTCGCGCCTGGAAGACGTGCTCATCGAAATCCTCCGTGGCCGCCCCTCGCAGGCCGCCTGAAACCCAGCCCCTTTCGAAAAACACCCCATGAACGTCCTCGGGATGCAGACGCTGTTCGCGAAGGAGGTCCGGCGCTTCATGCGCGTGCCGGGCCAGACCGTCCTATCGCCCCTCATCAGCACCACGCTGTACTTCATCGTCTTCGGCTATTCGATTTCGGGCCGCATCCACGAGGTGGAGGGCCACCCGTACCTGCACTTCATCGTGCCGGGCCTCGTGTTCCTGGGCATCGCGAACAACGCGTTCCTCAACAGCTCCTCGTCGCTGTTCATCACCAAGATTCAAGGCACGGTGGTGGACCTGCTGGTGGCGCCGCTGGGGCCCGGTGAGCTGATGGTGGGCTTCATCGGCGGCGCCATGGTGCGCGGCCTGGTGGTGGGCCTGCTCACCTGGATTGTCGCGGCGGTGTTCTCCGGCTTCAGCCTGGAGCACCCGCTGGCGACGCTCTACTTCCTCCTGCTGTCCAGCTACGTGTTCAGCGTGCTGGGCATGCTCGCCGCCGTGTGGGCGGAGAAGTTCGAGCAGATCAACTTCTTCCCCACCTTCGTGATGCTGCCCCTCACGTTCCTGGGCGGCGTCTTCTACTCGGTGCGCGAGCTGCCCTCGCCGTGGAACCACATCAGCCTCTTCAACCCCATGGTCTACATGGTGGAGGGGCTGCGTTACGGCATGCTCGGCAGCGGCCTGTTTTCACCGCTGGTGGGTGGGGCCATCCTCGCGGTGACGGCGGCGGTCGCGACAGGCGTCACCTACGCGGTGCTGCGCTCTGGCTACAAGATGAAGGCCTAGACGTCAGTAGCTCGCCTGCCTCCTTCACGGGTAGGAAGGCGAGCCCCTCCCTGCTGGACAGAGCCCTGGTCTTTTTGGAGGTCGGCTGTTTCCCGCCCAATGAGAAAGCGCGGTATCCTCTCGGACACCCATGGCGGTGGTCTTCGGGAAATACGAGCTGCTTCGAAAAATCGCGTCGGGCGGAATGGGACAGGTGTTCCTCGCCCGCGAGCACGGGACGGGGTTCGAGCGACTGGTCGTCCTCAAGCTCATCCTTCCGCACCTCGCCGAGGACGAAGAGTTCCTGGAGATGTTCCTGGACGAGGCGCGGCTGGTGGCGCGGCTGTCGCACCCGAACCTCATCACCATCCTCGACCTCTCGGAGATTGAGGGCCGGCACTGCCTGGCCATGGAGTACGTGCAGGGCGAGGACGTGCGCCGGTTGGATCGCTTCGCGCGCAAGCAGGAGCGCCCGCTGCCGGTGGGTCTGGTGGTGCGCATCATCGCGGACGCGGCGGCGGGGCTGTCCTACGCGCACGGTGCGGGTGACGGTCATGGCCAGCCGCTGAAGCTGGTGCACCGGGACGTGTCTCCGCAGAACGTGCTCGTCGGGTTCGACGGGGGCGTGAAGGTCATCGACTTCGGCGTGGCGAAGGCGGCCACCAGCGGTCAGCAGACGGCGACGGGCGTGCTCAAGGGCAAGTACCCGTACATGTCGCCGGAGCAGGCCAACGGGATGGCGGTGGACGGCCGGAGCGACCAGTTCGCGCTCGGGGTCGTGATGTGGGAGCTGCTCACCGGCAAGCGCCTCTTCAAGGGCGACACGGACCTGATGACGCTGCGGCTGGTGCGCGACTGCCAGGTGCCGCCGCCGTCGCAGCTCAACCCGAAGCTGCCGCCGGGCCTGGATGAGATTGTCCTCAAGGCCCTGGCGCCCACGCCGGAGGGCCGCTACGCGGACTGCGCCGCGTTCCGGCTGGCGTTGGAGGACTGGGCGCTCAACCTGCGGCTGCCGTCCAGCAGCGCGCACCTGGCGGCGTACCTGCGGGAGCTGTACGCGGACCGCATCGCCACGGAAGCGGATCCGGCGAAGTTGGATCAGCTGGCCGAGGACGTGGACCTGGACTCGCAGTCCAACTCGTCGCGGGACGGGATGCCCACGTCGGGTGCGCGAGGGCAGAGTTCGTCACGCGCGTCGAAGCTGGTGGGGCCGCCGTCCCGTCCGCCCACGCGCGTGGAGCCGGAGAAGACGCGGAACACCGCGGCCCTGATGCCGGAGCCTCCGAAGCGGCGCGCATGGCTGCCCTTCGTGGTGGGCGGCGTGGCGCTGGTGGTGGGCGGCGCGGCGGTGGTGCTGGGGCGCGGCTCCGAGCCGGTGACGCCGCCCCCGGTCGTGGCCACGCGGCCCGCGGAGGACGTGCAGGGCCGCACGCCGGAGACGCCCTCGCGCCCCACGCCGCCGGAGACGCCCGAGCAGAACACGGCGCCCCAGCCGGTGCGCCTGATGGTGACGAGCGAGCCGCCCGGCGCCACGGTGCAGGTGGCGGGCGAGGAGCGCGGCATCACGCCGGTGGCGCTGCCGCTGGTGCCCGGGGAGCCGTCGGTGGCGCTGACGCTCGCGCTCAACGGCTACGAGCCGGTGACGCGGCAGGTGTCCGCGGCGGATGCGCCCGGGGTGGCGGTGGCGCTCCAGAAGCGTGCGGCCCGGCCAGCGCCCCAGCCCAAGAAGCCGCCGTCCGGGTCGACACTGGGCATCAAGACGGGGCGCTGAGGCGCGTCAGGAGCGCTTCGCTCGCGACTCCGCGGACACCACGACGACGTAGCCGTCCGGGTCCTTCGCCCAGAATTCCCAGCGGCGCGAGTTCGGGTTCACGTGCGGCTCCTCCACCCACTCGGCCTTCAGCGCCCGAGCTGCCTCCTCGCACGCGTCGAAGTCCGTGGTCTCGAACCACAGCAGCACGCCGTGGCCCCTGGGCGCGGAGTCCGGCCCCATCAGGTTCGCGTGCTCATCCAGGTCCCACGCGTGGAGCTGGAGCACGAGCTCGCCGTTGTTCAGCAGCATCTCGTACTCGGGCCCGCCGTGACCGCTCTCGCAGCCGAGCACCGCCTGGTACCACCGGCTGCTCGCCTCCACGTCGCGCACCGCGATGAGGGGCTGCGAACGGACGTGGCCGGTGCGGCGGGGCTTGCTCGGCATGGGGCGCTCCAGAGGGCCAGGCTCGGAAAGAAGGACGGGGCGTAGGCGGCCCCGTCCCTCCGGTGAGGCACTACCGCTTGAAGTGGTCCGCGACGACGCTCGCCACCGCGGCGGTCAGCTTCTTGCCCGTGGGGATGTGCAGGAACTCATTGGGCCCGTGCGCGTTGCTGCCCGGCCCCAGCAGGCCCGTGATGAGGAACTGCGCCTCCGGGAAGCGCTCGCCCAGCATGCCCATGAACGGGATGGTGCCGCCCTCGCCCATCGCCATCGCGGGTTTGCCGAAGCACGCCTTCGAGGCGGACTCCACCGCGCTCGACAGCCAGCCGGCCAGGGGCGGCGCGTCCCAGCCCACCGACGCCTTGTCCCCTTCGAACGACACCTTCGCGCCGTACGGCGGATCCTTCTCCAGCGTCTCCTTCAGCGCCTTCGCGGCCGCCTTGGGGTCCACGCGCGGCGGGATGCGCATGGACAGCTTCCACGTCGTGAAGGGGCGCAGCACGTTGCCCGCGCTCGCCAGGCCCGGCACGCCCTCCACGCCCGTCAGCGCCAGCGCCGGCCGCCAGGTGCGGTTGAGCACCAGCTCCTCGCCGTCCGTCGTCACCGGGCGCGCGCCCTCCACCCAGGGGAACTTCGAGAACAGCTCGTCGCCCATCGTCTGGGCGGCGGCCTTCGCCTGCTGGCGCCGGCCCTCGGGAATCTCCGTGTGCAGGGCCTGCACCTTGATGTGGCCCGTGGCCTCGTCCTCCACGCGCGACAGCAGCATCCGCATGATGCGCATGGAAGACGCCACCACGCCCGTCGCGTCACCGGAGTGCACGCCCTCCGTGAGGATGTCCACGCGCAGGTTGCCGGCGATCATTCCGCGCAGGCTGGTGGTCATCCAGAGCTGCTCATAGTTCGCGCAGCCCGAGTCCAGGCACACCACCAGCGACGGCTTGCCGATGCGCGGCGCCAGCGCCTCGATGTACGCGGGCAGGTCGTAGCTGCCGCTCTCCTCGCACGCCTCGATGACGATGGCGCAGCGCGCGTGCGGCACGCCCTGCTCCTTCAGCAGCCGCAGCGCGGACAGCGACGCGAACGCGGAGTAGCCGTCATCCGCGCCGCCGCGCCCGAAGAGCTTGTCGCCCTCTCGCACGGGGGTCCACGGCGTCAGGCCTTCACGCCAGCCGGTCATCTCCGGCTGCTTGTCCAGGTGGCCATACAAGAGCACGGTGTCGTCACCGCGCGTGCCCGGCACCTCCATGTAGATGACCGGCGTGCGGTCCTTGCCGTCCGCCGTCTTCAGCCGCACCACCTCCACCGTCAGCCCCGGCAGGTGCGTGGCCTGCGCGCGGCACCAGTCCGCGATGAGCTGGACGGCCTGCTCCATGTGGCCGGACTTCACCCAGTCCGGGTCGAAGGCAGGCGACTTGTTGGGGATGCGGATGTAGCGCTCCAGCGCCGGGAGGATTTCCTGCTCCCAGATGCGCTCGGACGAGGCGAGGGCTTGGTCGACGTTCATGGCGGCGCCATGCTGCCCACCCCGGCGCCCCCTGTCGATGGAAAGCCCCGCCTCCCGAGGGCCAGGACACGCCATCCCGGGCCTCCCCGCCCGCCCTGCGCGCGGCCTGCCATCCTGCGTCAGACCGGGCGCGAGCCCGTCTTCACGCGGGGTTCAGGGCTGGATTTCGCGAACACTCAGCCACTTGAAGTCCACGTCCGTCGCGTTGTCCCAGCGGAACACCGCGATGGGGCCACCCCACGTAATGGGCGCGGCCGGCACGGCGCCACCGCAGTGCTGGGCGTCACCGCCCCACCTACCCGCGTCCGTGTGGTCGTAGACCTTCTTCCACGTCACCTTGTCCGCGTTCTCGTTGACGTACAGCTCCAGCTTCACGGCCGTCTGGCTGCTGACGGTGACGTTGCGCATGACGGCCTTGAAGCCCACCCAGCGGCCCTTCAGCGCGGAGGTGGCGGTGACGTAGGGCGTCTGGTCGTAGGAGACGTGCCAGGTCTCCTTCTCCCAGCGGGCGCGGCCGTCGTAGTGCAGGCCCGCCTTGTAGCTGCTGCCCTCGCAGCCGGAGTACTTGTCGTTGTGCTTCCCGCCGCGCGCGTACCACGCGAAGTTGTCCTTCACGTCCGCCACCGCGTTGACCTTCACGAAGCCGGTCATCTCGATGTTCTTCCAGTCGTTCGGCGCCTGCATGTAGCCACGGCTCGCGAGCACGTCCCGGTCGTAGGTGGGAATCTTCCGGTCGTCGTAGCCCGTGGACGTGAAGACGCTCATCCGCACCTGCTTGTCCTTCATCTTCCAGGAGCCGTCGCTGTTGCGGGTAATCGTGTCCCGCGGGTCGAAGCGCGAGTCCGCCAGCGCGTTGTCCGCCAGCGTCCACGCCTCGCCCCCGGACTTCGAGGCGTAGAGCATGGTGACGCCGAAGCGGTCCTTGCCGGACGTGGGCGTGGCGGCGCCGGTGATGGCGGCCCACTCCGCGATGCTGGCCCAGGTGTTGACGGAGTTGCCGTTGACGGTGACGCGCACGTAGCGGGCGTTGCGCGCGGTGAAGCTGTAGCGCTCGAAGTTCGCGGTGGTGCCGGACGACTTCGTGGACACGGCCGTGGACCAGGTGGTGCCGTCCGTGGACGTGGCGAGGACGAACGTGTTGGTCCGCTCGTTGCCCCGGTGCCAGGCGATGTCCACCGCGGACAGCGACTTCACGCTGCCCAGGTCGCCCCGGAGCCACTGCCCCACGCCGTCGCTGGACCAGCGCGTGGTGAGGTTGCCGTCGATGGTCGCGGACGGAAGGTTGCCGTCATTCCCACTGGCGGTGACAGCGGTGAAGCCCGACGCGGCGAGCGCCGGTGCCGAGGCCCCGAGCAGCAGGAGCGCGCTCGCGGTGGTGACGTGCCGCTTCCACGGCGATGGATGAGATTGAGACAAGGTGCTTCCTCCTGGCGGCCGAGTACCGGCCCGGCCCCGAGGGCATTCCTTGTCGTTGCCTGTTTCACGGAGGGAAGAAGCGGCGGCCCGCCCCCCTGCTTCCGGGAGACGGGCCGCGCGTGAAGCCGTGTCTGTCTTCGCGTGCGAGCTACTCGCGCAGCCTCACCACCGCCGCGGAGGGGCCTTCCAGGCGCACGACGTTGCCGGTGAGCGGAGACGCCTCCACGGTGCCGCCGTAGCGCGGGTTCTCACTCCACATGACGATGCCCGCGCTCGCGTGCGGATTCAGCGTGTGCACCAGCGAGCCCTTGAGGTTCACGAAGATGAGGAACGTGTCCCCTTCCGCGCGGCGCTCCAGCACGACCGCGTCCGGCCCCAGCGCCCGGGCGTCGTGCGTGCCCTGACGGCTGGTGAGCACGGGCTCCGTGGCGCGCAGGCGCAGGAGTTCCTTGTAGAGCGTGTGCACGCCCGCGGCCTCCGCGCTGTCCAGCTCGCCCCAGTCCAGCGTGGAGCGGGTGAAGGTGTCGCGGGCCTGCGGGTCCGGCACCTCTTCGCCCTTGAAGCGCGAGAAGCCGGCGAACTCCTTGCGGCGCCCTTCCGTGACGAGCTTGCCCAGCTCCGCGTTGTGGTCCGTGAAGTAGAGGAACGGCGTGCGCGCGTTCCACTCCTGCCCCATGAAGAGCAGCGGCGTGAAGGGCGACATCAACAGCAGCGTGCTCATGGCGCGGTAGGCGGCCGGCGACACGTCCTCCGACAGGCGGTTGCCCAAGGGCCGGTTGCCCACCTGATCATGGTTCTGGATGCAGTGGACGAAGTGCCACGGCCCCAGCCCCTTCGGGTCCGTGCCGCGCGCGTGGCCCAGGTTCTTCGACTTCTGGCCCGTGTAGAACCAGCCCTGCCGCAGCGTCGCGGCCAGGTCCTCCGCGCTGCCCGTGTAGTCCTGGTAGTAGCCCTCGTGGTCGCCCGCGAAGGCGCGCCGCAGCTGGTGGTGCAGGTCATCCGCCCAGACGCCGTCCAGGCCATAGCCGCCTTCGGACGCGGGCGTGACGAGCTTGCGCTCGTTGCGCTCGTCCTCGGCGATGACGACCACGCGGCGGCCGGAGGCGGAGGCGTGGGCGCGCTCCACGATTTCGGCCAGCAGGTGCGGCTGGCCTTCATCCACCAGGGCGTGCGCCGCGTCCAGGCGCAGGCCGTCCGCGTGGTAGTCGCGGATCCACATCTCCACGTTGGAGAGCACCAGCGAGCGCACGAAGCGGCTGCCCTCGCTGTCGTAGTTCACCGCGTCGCCCCAGGGCGTGTGGTGCTTGCCGGTGAAGTAGTGCGGCGAGTACGCGCGCAGGTAGTTCCCGTCCGGTCCGAAGTGGTTGTAGACGGCGTCGATGAGCACCGCGAGCCCGTGCGCGTGCGCCGCGTCGATGAGCTTGCGCAAGCCCCTGGGCCCGCCGTACGTGGCCTGCGGCGCGAAGAGGTCCACGCCGTCGTAGCCCCAGTTGCGGGCCCCCGGGAAGCTGGCCACCGGCAACAGCTCCAGCGTGTTCACGCCCAGCTCGCGCAGGTGGGCGAGCTTCGGGATGAACGCCTCGAAGGTGCCCTCCGGCGTGGCGGTGCCCACGTGCACCTCGTAGATGACCATCGCCCGCGGATCCGGCCCCTTCCAGTGCGAGTCCGTCCAGCCGTGGTCGGAGACCACCACCTCCGACGGGCCGTGCACGCCCTTCGGCTGCGAGCGGGACCAGGGGTCGGGGAACGGGTCGCCACCGTCCACGCTGAGCTTGTAGCGCGTGCCCTCGGCCAGGTCCGGCAGCGCGCCGCCGAAGCAGCCGTCCGCTTCGGGGGTGAGCGGCACCTTGCGCAGGACGCGGTCCTCCGCGTCGTAGAGGACGACGTCCACGCCCTTGTGGCCGGGCGCCCAGACGCGCCAGCGCACCGAGGACCCCTCCACCCACGCACCCAGCCGGGGCGCTTGGGACCGTGCTTCAATCGATTGAGCCATGTGCGCCCGTGTTAATGCGCATGCGCGGCTCCGGGGAGCACCCCTCGCCCCCAAGGCCCACCGCTGTTCACGGGCCGACCTCTCGGGGCCCACGAGTGCGGACCGGCGGACGGAGGAGCGCACGCCCTTGCGCCAGAGGGGATGGCTTGTGGCGCCCGGGCACGTCCCGGATGATGGGCGGCGCCGAGCCCGCCCCTTCTGGAGCCCACCGCGATGTCTCCCCGTTCCGGCGCCGAACCCTCCGCCTTCCCCGAAGGCCCGCCCATCCAGGAGCGCGTGGCCGCGCTGGAGGTGCTGTCTCCCCAGGAGATCGACGCGCGCCTGGGCGACCTGGGCTACCGGGGCCAGCCCGAGGCCCGCCGCGCCGCCTCCGTGCTCGCCTACCGCCACCTGCGCCGCATCCGCCGGCTGTACCTGGAGGGGCTGGAGCCCGAGCCCGGCACCCGCGAGAACGCCCTCTTCCTGGGCCCCACCGGCTCCGGCAAGACGTTCCTCGTGGAGCTGATGTTCCGGGAGATCCTGGGCGTGCCCACCGTGCTCGCGGACGCCACCCAGTTCTCCGAAACGGGCTACGTGGGCGACGACGTCAGCACCCTGCTGTCCCGCCTCTACGAAGCCGCGGAGCGCGACGTGTCGTGGGCGGCCTGCGGCGTCATCTGCATGGACGAGTTCGACAAGCTCGCCACCAGCCGCTCCGACAGCCGCTTCTCCGGCCAGCAGACCACCAAGGACGTGAGCGGCTTCGGCGTGCAGCGCAGCCTCTTGCACCTGCTCTCCGCGGCGCAGGCCACGTTCCCGCCGGACTTCGGCTTCACCAGCCGGATCCGCTCCGAATCCCTGGACATGGGCTGCATCACCTTCATCGCCTGCGGCGCCTTCAGCGGCTTCCGGGGCACGGCGGCGACCATGGCCCACGTGGAGCGCATGGGCTTCGGCCGCGAGCCCGGCAAGGGCGGCCAGAAGGACCTGGAGTCCATCGCCACGCGCATCACGGAAGAGCACCTGGAGAACACCACCGCGTTCTCCCGCTACGGCTTCATCCCGGAGCTGATTGGCCGCTTCAACCGGCTGGTGTCCTTCAACCCGCTGGACGCGGCCACGCTGGGGGACATCCTCCAGGACAACGTGCTGCGCACCTGGGAGCGCGAGTTCGCCCACGAGGGCCTGGAGCTCACCGTGGACGCTGGCGTGCGCGAGTGGATTGTCGCCCGCGCCCTCAAGCGCGAGACGGGCGCCCGCGGTCTGCGCACCACCCTGGCGCCCGTGCTGGAGCAGGCCGCCTACGAGCACTTCGGCCATGGCAAGGCCGCCACCGTGCGCCTGGTGCTCAAGGACGACGCCGTGCACGCCGAGCGCGGCTGAAGCAGCCGACACGCCGGGGCCCGGTCCGCGGGGCCCCCGGAGTGTCGTTCAGCCGGGCCTGTCCTTCACCCGGGAGTCGGACGCCTTACGGTTGAGGCACACGACAGCCGCGCGGAGGCGGACCCATGGCACACATCAACCAGGAAATCCCCCGGGAGCAGTGGGCGAGCTACCTCGCCGGCATCAGCAAGCAGGACGCCACCCAGTGGGTGCGCGTGGAGTCCATCGACGCGGAGACGGGCGACCAGCCCCTGGCCGACCGCCTGCCCCTGGTGGACATCTCCCTGGAGAGGAAGGGGAGCGACTCCGGCGCGGTGCAGATCATCGTGGGCCGCGAGGACGGGCGCATCACCCACCGCATCCTCGAACCGGACCACGTCTACGCGGAGCTGGACGGAGACACGGGCGCGCTGGAGTGCCTGGAGATTGGCGAGCGCGGCGGCAAGACGCTCATCTTCTTCGAACGCCCCTCGGAGGCCGACGAGGTCTCCGCCCGCTTCTAGCCGCCGCCAGAAACGGCACGAGGCCGACGGGCGCGTCCGCGAAGACGCTCCCACCGGCCCCTGCCCCCTCAAGCGTGAAGCTCAGCTCACGGGTACAGCGCGCGGGCGCCCTGCTTGTCCAGGGTCGTCAGCACGAGGTCGCCCGTCTGGGTGCCGTTGCACTGCGGGTAGTGCATGACGGAGGAGCGGTCGTAGGTGGAGGTCAGCGCGCGCCACTGGCTGTCCTCGTAGCAGCCGCTCGACGTGGAGCGGGTGTGCTCGTGACGGAAGCCCAGCGTGTGGCCCAGCTCGTGGCGCAGGATGCCCGTCAGGGTCCAGGGCGACAGGTTGCCGAAGGCGCTGCTGTCCACCAGCACGTTGCGGCCGGAGCGGCTGGAGTTCGGGAAGAACGCGCGCGCCACGTAGGACTGGCCCGACACCGGGCGGATGTCGAACAGCACGCCCGTCTGGGACGCGGTGCAGGACGCGTCGTACTGGGACAGGTAGACGAACTTCACGTTCGCCGTGGCCTGCCAGGCCGCCGTCGCGCTGGCCATCGCGTTCACCATCTTCGTCTTGTTCGAGCCGAAGTTGTTGCTGATGCAGTAGGTGAGGTTCGTCTTCTGCGTGCTGCTCCACTTGATGTCGCCGCCGATGTAGTACACGGCCAGGCCGTCCTGCGACTTGCCCAGCTGCGCCTCGACGACGTTGTGGAAGTAGGCCTTGAGCTCCTCCTCGGACTCCAGCGCCTCGTCACCGTTGACGATGATCTTCCCGCCCTCCCACGGCTCGCGGTAGGCGTTCGCCTGGAACTCCTCCCACGTCTGCTTCACCTCGGACTCCTGCGCGGACTCGGGGCCACCGCACGCACCGAGCATCAGCGAAACGCCGGCCAGCATCGCAACAGAGCGGAACTTGAGCATTGGGGAGATTCTTCCTGGGTGCTTCGAGGGATGCGCGGCCACCGCCTGGCCTTCCCGCCAGTCGCGGTCCGCCGCGCGCCGGGCCATTGAGCAACTGCCGGGCCAACGGCGCTCCCCAGGAGAAAAACAGGAAACGCGGGGATAGCTGGAGCGCTCCCGCTCCAGCCCTCCCCACGTCAACCGTCACTTCCCGTGACGTTTACATCCCCAAGTCCTGAGAAAGACTGGGGTTTCCTCGGGCAGCTCTTGCTGTCTGAGAAGGAGACAGCGAGGTGTCCTGATTTCGGTCAGGTTTGACCGTGGCTTTTCAGGGAATCCCTAGAGGATGGCGCGGCGCATCTTCCAATAGGTCTCCTTGGCCATGCGGAAGGTGTTGGAGCCCGGGGGCAGCAGGGCGCGCAGCAGCTCCGCGGACTGGATCTGGAGGGGGCGCACGCAGTGGGCATCCAGTTGGTGGCGCAGGTAGCCCACCATGTCGCGGCTGCGGTACTCGTTGAAGTAGTTGCGCAGCTGCGCCTCCGTGCGGGCCTTGCCGTTGTCCGCGTACTTGGCCACGTAGGGGCTGAAGTCCGGGTAGAGGCTGCCCTTGCCGAAGCCGCCGTGCACGGTGGTCTTCATGAAGTTGCCGATGAGCAGGTCGTCGAACACCTGGTACTTCACGGCGGTCATCAGCGAGTTGCGGGGCGCCTCGAAGGTGATGCCCTTGAGGAAGCGGCGCTTGTTGAACTCGATGACGTGCTCCTGGCCGCCCACGCGGAAGCGCAGGAAGTCCATCACCGTGCCCAGGTGCTCGACGGCGCGGAAGTACTGCTCCAGCTGCTTCACCTCGTCCGCCTCCAGGCGCTCGCTCCAGTCGTCCCCGAAGTCCTTGGGGTCCAGCGGCCGGATGGTGCGCTCCTTGGGGTTGATGGAGACGGAGGAGTCGTTGGTGAAGTCGTGGCGCAGGAAGGCCGGGAGCATCTCGCAGGTGTTGGAGGCGAAGCCCCGCGCGTAGTCCGGCAGCGTGGTGGTGTACTCGGAGCACCAGACGCTGTCGGCGCGCTGGTACTTGTGCATGGAGCTGAAGGGGACGAAGTAGCGGACGCCGTACGTCTCCGCCATGCGCGCAATCGTCTGTCCCACGGGCGTCTTCGCCGCCGCGTACGGGAGGATGCGCCGCCCGTCCTCGGTGAAGAAGTTCATCATGTCCGCGTCGCCGTAGCCGGACAGGGCCAGCAGGTACGTCTCGCTGTACTCCTTGATGACCCGGCGCACGAAGCGGCCCTGGCCGCGGTCACCCGAGTCGTTGAGGTTGACGATGAGCCGGCCGCCCACCTCCACCAGCAGCACCGCGTCCTGGTTCACGTCCGGGATGCACAGCACGCGGATGCGCGGGGACAGGCGCGTCCATTCACGGTCCTGGAGCACCTGGACCTTGAAGCCCGCCTCGAGCAGGTCGTCGCGGATGCGGCCGCCCACGTGGTTGGGAACGAGCAGCGTGCGCTCGCGCAGCTTCTCCAGCGAGGCCATGCTCAGGTGGTCCGGGTGGCCGTGAGACAGCCACACGTAGGGGCAGTCCCGGATGGACTGGCGCTGCTCTTCCGGAATCTCGTGGGACAGCGTCCAGCTGCCGAAGTACGCGTCCCCGTCCGTCCAGGGGTCCGTCACCAGCACCGGTCCGTTGTCGTGACAGATGAGTGTGGCGTTGCCAATCGTCTCGAAACCCAGCTCCATTGCGCGCCCCCTTGAACCCCTCACGCCGCTCCCAATGCGCGTGTGGACGAGAAGGTGGCACCCGGACTTTTGCCTACAAGCTTGGGAAACAAGCTTCACGCCTGGCCGGTAGCCCCCCGCGCCTGCGGCCCAGGAAAGGGCTTTCCCTTGTCAGGCGGTTCGAGGCGGACGGCATGCCCCGCGGCGGATCCACGCTGTCCCCCGGGCAGCGCCTCTGGGGGCACGCCGCTGCCCTGGAGGAGCGGATCCACGCGCACCTGTCCACCGGGCGACACGCGGATCCGCCCGCGGTCAGCGTCTGCGGGACACGAGCGAGAGGATCTGCGGGCCGTAGCGCTCCGCGAGGGTGGGGCCCACGCCGTGGATGGACATCAGCTCCGCCCCGCTGGAGGGCCTTGCGCTGGCGATGGCGTCCAGCACGCGGTCGGTGAGGATGCGGAAGGCAGGCACCTTGCGCTTGCGGGCCTCGGTGAGGCGCCACTCCTTGAGGGTGGCCACCAAGGCGGGGGACGCAGCAGGCAGGTCGAAGTCCGGCGCCGCGTTGCGGGACGCGTTCCAGGAGGCCCGGCCCCCCAGGCCCGGCGACGCCTCCGGCGTGGCGCGCGCCTTCCAGCCGCGGGCCGGAGGGGCTTCGGCGGGGAAGGACTCCTGGCTGAAGTCCGCGTCGTTGGAGGCGCCGCGCGGGGCCCAGGACTCCGAGCCCCCCCGGCGGCTCTTGCCGCGTCCCCGGGGCGAGGCCGCCGCGGTGGAGGCGGCGCGCTTGCGGGGCGTGCGCTTCGTGGTGCCGGCGGCCGTGCGGCCCTTGCGCTTCTTGGCGGGCACCTCACGCGCCTGGGGGAGCACCACCTGTCCGGGGGCGATGACGCGGGCGCGGCGGCCGGTGTCCGTGAGGGACAGGCGCTGGAAGAGGATGACCTGGCCGTCCTTGTCGAACGAGTCCGAGTCCAGGCGCACCAGCCCCGAGCGCACCAGTCCGCCCACGAGCCGTTCGAAGTCGCGGCGGTGGAGCTGTTCCCCGAAGAGCTCCCGGTGGAGCCGTCCGGTGGCCTGGCCGTCGCGGGCGTGGAGGGCCTCCAGGATGCGGCCCAGCGCGTGGGCCTCCAGGGCGGAGGGCTCCTCGAAGCGGACCACCTCGCAGGACTCAGGGGCGCAGACGTCGCACAGGCCGCAGGCGGCGCCGGAGTCCTGCACGTCGCCGAAGTGCGCGACCAGGTGGCGCATGCGGCAGTCATGCGCCTCCGCGTACCGGCCCATCTGTTCCAGGTGGAGCTGCTTGCGCTCGCGCTGCGCGATGTACGCCACGGCCCAGCCCGCGCGGCCGCGCCGCACGTCCTCGTCCGGGGTCATCTCCACGCCGCCGTGGATCCACAGTTGCTCCAGGGCCTTGTCGAAGATCTCCGGGTCGCCGCGCACGCGGGCCTGGATGGAGGCCTTGGGCTCCAGCTCGTTGGAGGTGGCCTGGTAGATGCGTTCCAGGAGGGAGGGGTCCGGGTAGTCGCGGCGGTGGAAGAACTCGTGGGTGCGCCGGTCCACGAAGGCGTGGAGCAGCACCGCGCGCGAGTCCTTCCCGTCGCGGCCCGCGCGGCCCAGCTCCTGGTAGTAGCCCTCCAGGCTGGCCGGCAGCGCCGCGTGGATGACGGTGCGCACGTCCGGCTTGTCGATGCCCATGCCGAACGCGGTCGTGGCGACGATGACCTCCAGGTGGCCCTTGAGGAAGGCGGCCTGGATGCGGTCGCGCTCCGACGGCTGGAGTCCCGCGTGGTACGGCGCGGTGTGGAAGTCGTGCGCGAGCAGGTCCGCGTACTGCTCCGCGTGCTTGCGCGTGGACGCGTAGACGATGGCGGGCCGGTGCTCCGGGTTGCGGAGCAGGGACAGGATGGCGTCGCCGCGGGCACCCGGGTTGAGCTCGCGCACCTCGATGGCGATGTTGGTGCGACGGAAGCCGTGGATGAAGGTGTGCGCGGCGCCGCCGCGTGAGCCGCGCAGGCCCAGCTGCTGGACGATGTCCTTCTGCACGTCCGGCGTGGCGGTGGCGGTGAGCGCCACCACGGGGGCGGGACGCAGCAGCGGCAGGCGCGAGCCCAGGAGCCGGTAGTCCGGACGGAAGTCGTGGCCCCACTGCGAGATGCAGTGCGCCTCGTCGATGGCGATGAGCGAGGGCGTGCGGCGGGCCAGCAGCTCCACGAAGCCGGGGACGCCCAGGCGCTCCGGGGCGATGAAGAGGAAGTCCAGGCGCCCTTCGAGGTACTCGGCGCAGACCTGCCGGGAGGTGGCCCGGTCGCGGCCGGAGTGGATGCGGTCCGCGGCGAAGCCCAGCGACTGGAGCCGCAGCACCTGGTCCTCCATCAGCGCGATGAGCGGGCTGACGACCACGGTGGTGCCCGCGCGAGCCAGGCCCGGCAGCTGGTAGCAGAGCGACTTGCCCGCGCCCGTGGGCATCACCAGCAGCAGGTCCTCGCCGGACGTGGCCGCGCGGCAGACCTCTTCCTGGTAGGGACGGAAGTCGTTGAAGCCGAAGGCCTCCTTGAGGAGGCCGCGCAGCTTGTCCGGAGGCGTGGGCGCGCGGTGCACGCGCTCCGGTCGGGTGCTGCCCATGTTCACGGTTTGAGGCTGTCGTTTGGCCCGGCCGAAGCCCTCGGAGGAGGCCTGCACGAAGGCGGTGCGCACCTCCGCGGAGGGAATCGTGGGAGGACGCTCCTGCACGCGGGGAAACGCGGCCTGTGCGGCGGCTCCCGCATGGCCATCGGCTCCACCGTGGAGGCCGTGCCCCGGAGCGCCCGCCGCGAACCGCGAGGAACCGTGGACGTCGGCGCCACCGTGGGCGGATGTCCCTGCGTGACGTGCGTCACCGACGTGGGCAGCTCCGCCGGAGGCACCATTGGCGGAAGGGCTCGCTATGTGACGTGCGTCGCCGGCAGCGCCGTGGCCGAAAGCGCGGGGGCCATCTCCCGCCATGCTCGCGGAGGCACCGACCTCATTGCGCGCGGAGTTGGCACGGGCGGCGCTTCGGACGGTGGCGGTCGCGGCCTCACGGGTCCGGAAGAGTTCCTCGGCAGGCCCCTGCGCGGGATGGGGACGGGATGATTCAAATCGCCCGCTCGCAGCCGAGGCTTCGTTCCGGGGCGCGGAGCCGGCCACCGGCGTGGGCGGCAGCGACGTGGGCGCCTGGCCCACGACCTCCCGCACATACGCCTCGATTCCACTCATGAACGCATCCAGCGCGCCCTGCCCGCGCTCGATGCGCTGGAGCCACGCCTCCCACTGCCCCGTCATCACGGGGGACTTCACGTCCGGGTGCACCACCTGGATGAGGTGGATGCCCTTGTCCGTGGCCACCAGGCGCTTGCCCTCGCGGGTCAGGTACTCGCGCTCGAGCAGCAACTCGATGGTCGCGGCGCGCGTGGCGGGCGTGCCCAGCCCCGTGTCGCGCATCGCGTCCACCAGCTCCTTCTCATCCAGCGTGCGCCCCGCGGACTCCATCGCCGTCAGGAGCGTGGCCTCCGTGAAGCGCGGCGGCGGACGCGTGCGCTTCTTCACCGCCTCCACGTCCTCCACCGTCTGCGCCTGTCCGCGCGCGAGCCCCGAAGGCAGGTCCTGCGGCTCGTCGTCCGGCTCCTCTTCCTTGTCCTTGTCTCCGCCCTTCTTGCCCTCTGGCTTGAGGCGCGGCGCCTTCTGCCCGCCCCCCACGTCCAGGACCTTCCAGCCCACCTTCTCCACCTGCGTGCCCGCGCTGTGGAAGCGGTCCACCACGGGCCCCGCGTCCCCCTTGGACGTCACCGCGGTGATGACCGTGGTCACCTTCCAGACGTGGTCCTCGTGCCACGCCTGGAGCAGCCGCCGGCACACCAGGTCATAGAGGCGCTGCTCGTCCGGAGACAGCCGCACGCCCGACGCCGGCATGGGCGTGGGGATGATGGCGTGGTGGTCCGTCACCTTCGAGTCATCCACGTAGCGCTTGCCCAGCGGGCGCTCGCCCGTGCCCGGCGCCAGGTCCTCCTGGTAGGGCGTGGCGATGGCGCGCACCACCTCCGGCAGCGTGTCCGCCACCGTCTCCGACAGGTGCCGGCTCGCGGTGCGCGGGTAGCTCAGCAGCTTGTGCTTCTCATAGAGCGCCTGCGCGACCTCCAACGTGCGCTGCGCGCTGAAGCCGTAGAGCCGGTTCGCGTGGCGCTGCAGCTCCGTGAGGTCGTAGAGCAGCGGCGGAGGCATCCGCTTCGTCTCCGCGTCCAGCGACTCCACCACCGCGTTGCCGCCGCGCACGCGGTCGATGACCCGGCCCGCCTCCACGCCGTCCGCGTCCAGCCGGCGCGCCTCGCGCACGGAGTCGTAGCCCGGCGGAATCACCGGCTTGCCGTCCGGCCCCGAGCGGAACCACGTGCCCTGGTAGCGGGCCCCCACGGGCGCGCCCTTGCCGCGAGGCGAGAAGGTAGCCACGACCTCCAGGTAGTCCCGGGGCACGAAGTCGCGGATGGCCAGCTCGCGCTCCACCACCATGGCCAGCGTGGGCGTCTGCACGCGCCCCACGGACAGCATGTTGCCGTAGGTCCCGCTCGCCAGCGTGTAGAGGCGCGACAGGTTCATGCCCACGAGCCAGTCCGCGCGGCTGCGTCCCATGGCGGCGGCGGCCAGCGGCGCGTAGGCCTTGCCGTCCTTGAGGTGCTGGAAGCCGTCGCGGATGGCGCGCTCGGTGAGCGACGACACCCACAGCCGCCGCACCGGCTTGCGGCATCCGGCGGCGTCGTAGATGTACCGGAAGATGAGCTCGCCCTCGCGCCCGGCGTCCGTGGCGCACACCACGGCGGACACCTCCGGCGCGTTCATCACGCGACGGACGACCTCGAACTGCCCCTTCGTGGAGTCCGACACCACCAGCGGCCAGTCCCCCGGCAGCATGGGCAGCTGCGAGCGGTGCCACTTCTTCCACTCGGGGCGAATTTCATGCGGCTGGGCCAGGCCCACCAGGTGGCCAATGGCCCACGTCACGACGTAGCCGTTGCCGCGAAGGAAGCCCTCGCCGCGCTCGGTGGCACCGAGCACCCGGGCGATGTCGCGCGCCACGGCGGGCTTCTCCGCCACCACCGCGAGGACGGAGCCCCGCCCACCGCGAGCCGTCCCACCGTCCACGCTCGCGTCCCGCGACACCGACCTGTCCCATCCGGGCGACTCGCCCATCTCATCCCACCTCATGACCTGTCCCCTCCCCGCCCCTGAAC
>NZ_RAVY01000053.1:0-49621 GCF_003611625.1 Corallococcus sp. CA054B | reverse complement strand
CCTCCCGCCCCCCGGTGCTCGCGGAGTCCGACAAGCCGCCCATCCGGGGAGGCTCCGTCTCCGACGCGGACCGCCCGCCGCAGCTGCCGCCCCGCGCCGCGGCGCCGCCGCCCGTTCCTCGCCAGGGGCCGCCGCCCCGGCTGAACCCCACGCCGCCCGTGCTGAAGCCCTCCGCGTCATCCGACGACGAGCCGGAGGAGATCGCCGCCGACGAGGCCCAGTCCCTGGACGACGACGCCGGCAACACGCCCTCCAACGCCAGCGCGGCGCTGGACGAGGCGGAGGAGATCGCCGCCGACGAGGTCCACGACGCGGACTCGCTCGAAGTGGAGGCCGCGGAGGCCGTGGATGAAGGGCCTCCCCCCGCGCCCCCCGACTCCACCCTCAACCCGTGGTTCGCCCAGCTGGCGCACGGGTACTGTCCCCCCGAGGGCGCCCGCTTCGCCCGGCACACCCCGCCCACCAACTTCCCCGGGCGGGATCCGGAAGCAGACGTGCCCCCCGGGTCGGTCCCGCCTGTCGGGCAGGGAGCGGTTCGCGGCAAGAACTCGTGAGGCAGCCGACCGAGCACCGCTCGGAAACTTCCCAAGCCTTGCGCCCGCCCGATAGGATGTGGCGGTTTTCACTGCACTTTTTGCTGGGTGAAGGGCTTCATGGAGCGTCGCGTCCTCATCGTCGAAAGCCAGAACGACTTCGCACTCAGCATGGCCTCCGTGCTCAAGAGCGCGGGCTACAACACGGCCATGGCCACCACTGCGTCAGACGCGCAGCGGGAATTGGAGAAGCGCCGACCGGACCTCGTGGTCGTGCGCGCGGAGCTGCCGGACCAGTCCGGCTTCGCCCTCTGTGGGCAGATCAAGAAGGGCAAGTGGGGCCAGAACCTGAAGGTCCTCCTGCTCTCCTCCGACTCCGGTGTGGAGGGTCTGAACAAACACCGTGAGACGCCGGCCGCCGCGGACGGCTACCTCGTCATCCCATTCGAGATGGGCGAGCTGGCCTCCATGAGCGCTGGCATCGTGCCGCCCGGCTCCGACGAGTCCGACGCGGACCTGGACGCCGCGCTCTCCGGTGCCCCGCGCGAAGCCCCGCCGCCCATGCCCGGCGTGCGCACGGGCGCTCCGCCCAAGCTGCCCAAGCGCGAGCGCCGCAGCGCGATGACGGACGAGGACAAGTCCTTCATGGACCGGGCCTTCTCGTCCATCGCGGACCGCAAGGCGGAGCTGCTGGCGGAGTCGCGTCAGCTGAAGCGCCCGCCCCCGCGCCGCGAGCTGATGGGCACGCCCGAGGGCAAGATCCAAATCCTCCGGGACGAGCTGAAGACGCGCGAAGCCCAGCTCGCGCGCCTGTCCGAAATCTGGAGCGTCCGCGAGCGCGAGCTGCTCTCCGTCGAGGACCGCCTCCACGAGAAGGACGTGGAGCTGCAGGGCCTGAAGATGCAGGTCGACGACCTGCTCAGGCGCTTCAATGACGCGCAGCAGTCCATCGTCCAGAAGGAGCGCGAGCACGGCGCCACCGTCGACGACCTGCTCCTCCAGAAGTTCTCCTCGGAGAAGGACCTCATCGAGGTCGTCGCCTCCAAGGAGAAGGACATCAACGTCCTGCGCAAGGAGGTCAACCTCCGCGACGAGGAGCTGTCCCGGCGCGGCGCCGACCTGGAGTCCTGGCGCAACGAGTTCGACAAGCTGGAGAAGCACCTCGGCGTCGTCACGCTGGAGTTCGAGGTCAAGGAGCAGAAGCTCCAGGACACCGTCCGCGCCAACGAGGCGGACATCCTCCAGCTGCGCGAGCGCGGCGACCAGTTCGAGTCCGAGCTGTCCCGCACCGTCAGCGAGCGCGACCAGCGCTATGCCGAGCTGGACGGCGAGCTTCAGGCCCTCCAGGAGCGGCTGACGCAGACGGAGCAGGAGCGCGACGCCACCGTGCGCGGCCTGGAGGCCCGGGCCACGACGGCGGAGGAGCACGCCAGCCGCTCGGACGCGGAGATCGAGCGCCTCAACGCCGAGCGCGCCGCGCTGGAGCAGCGCCTCAACCAGCAGGTGGCGGACCTGGAGTCCGACATCGCGCGCGTGACCGGCGAGCGCGACCAGCTCCGGCTGGACAAGGACGCCCTGGAGGCGGACCTCACGCAGCGCGTGGAGGAGCGGGAGGCGAAGATCTCCGCGCTCGACCGCGAGCTGCAGGAGACCATCGCCCGCAACGAGAACAGCGAGGCGGAGCTCAACGCCACCATCCAGCAGCACCGCGAGCGCATCGGTGAGCTGGAAGGCGAAGTCGAGGCCGTCAAGACGCACCTGGAGGACCGCGAGAACGAGCTGAACGCGGAACTCCAGGCGCTGCAGCAGGCCAAGGACGCGCTGGAGCAGGACCTCACCAGCCAGCTGGAGGACCTGCGCGCGGCGAAGGACGCCCTGGAGGCGGACCTCAACGGCCAGATTCAAGCGCTCACCGAGCAGCTGGACGCGTCCCAGCGCCAGGGCGAACAGCTCTCTGCGCGCGTGGCCTCGCTCGAGGACACCGTCGCCCAGCGCGACGGCACCATCGAGGGCCTGCAGACGGACGTCTCCGACCGCGACGCCCGCATCGCCGAGCTGACCGGCAACCTGGAGGCCACGAGCCAGCAGCTCTCCGAGACGCAGAGCACGCTCTCCAGCACGGAAGCCACCCTCGCGGAGACGCGCGGCGAGCTGGAGGCCACCAGCCAGCAGCTCTCCGAGACGCAGGGCACGCTCTCCAACACGGAGGCCACCCTCTCCGAGACGCGCGGCGAGCTGGAGGCCACCAGCCAGCAGCTCTCCGAGACGCAGACGCGCCTGGCGCAGACGGAGGAGACGCTCTCCACCACACGCGGCGAGCTGGAGGCCACCAGCCAGACGCTGGCCACCACCGAGGCGACCCTCGCGGACACGCAGGGTACGCTGGCGCGCACGGAGGCCACGCTCGCCGACACGCAGGCGACCCTCTCCAGCACCGAAGGCTCGCTGGCCGAGACGCGCGGCGAGCTGGAAGCCACCAGCCAGACGCTGGCGGAGACCCAGTCCAAGCTCGCGCAGACGGAGGAGACGCTCTCCACCACGCGCGGCGAGCTGGAAGCCACCAGCCAGACCCTCTCCGACACGCAGGCCACGCTCTCCAGCACGGAGGGCACGCTCTCGGAGACCCGTGGCGAGCTGGAGGCCACCAGCCAGACGCTGACGGAGACGCAGGCCAGGCTCGCGCAGACGGAAGGGACGCTCGCGTCCACCCAGGGCGAGCTGGAGGCCACCAGCCAGACGCTGGCCACCACCGAGTCCACGCTCGCGCAGACGCAGGACACGCTGGCGCGCACGGAGGCCACGCTCTCCGAGACGCAGGCGACCCTCTCCAGCACCGAAGGCACGCTCGCGGAGACGCGCGGTGAGCTGGAGGCCACCAGCCAGACGCTGACGCAGACCCAGGAGACCCTGGAGTCGACGCGCGCCGACCTGGCGAAGGTCACCCAGCACCGCGACGAGCTGGACGCGGAGCTCCACGAGACGCGCGACCTCCTCCAGGAGACCAACGGCCTCCTCGCCCGCACCACCGAGGAGCGCGACGCGCGCATCGCGGACCTGGCGGCGCTCAACGCGGCGAAGGACGCGCTGGAGCAGGACCTCACCGGCCAGATTGGCCAGCTGCACGCGGACCTGTCGGAGACCCAGGGGCTCTACGACGCGGAGCGCACCGCCCACGCGGCGCTCGCGGAGGAGACCACCGCGCGCATCAACGCCCTCACCGGCGAGCGCGACAACCTGACCGCGGAGCTGAACGCCACCTCGCAGCAGCTGGCCGACACGCAGGGCCAGCTCGCCAGCACCCAGGACGCGCTGGCCCGCGAGGAGCAGGCCCACGCGCAGTCCCGCCAGGCCGCCGCCAGCACCCAGGCGGAGCTCACGCGCCAGCTCACCGAGGCCCAGGCCAACGGCGAGGACCTGGCCGAACAGCTCATCGTCACCAAGCACGAGCTGGGCACGCGCGTGTCGGAAGTCACGCAGCTGTCCTCCACGCTCGCGCAGACGGAGGACGCGCGGCACCACCTGGAGGACCGCCTCCAGACGCTCACCCACGAGTCGCAGCGCCGTGAGGAGCTCCTCCAGAACGAGGTCGACACCAAGGGCAAGGAGCTGTCGGACACGCTCCGCAAGCTCACGCACGTGACGCAGGAGAAGATGCGTCAGGCGGAGGTGCTCAACCGCGAGGTCTCCACCCGCACGGAGCAGGTGAAGCAGCTGGAAGGCCAGCTGGAGCACCAGGCCTCCGAGGCGAAGAAGCAGGCGGACGCACTCAACCAGCAGCTCGCCAACGTCTCCGGCGAGCTGGACGGGGCGCGCAAGGCCATCGCGGACCGCGACGGACAGCTCCAGCAGGCCGCGAACCAGCAGAAGAAGCTCACCAGCGAGCGCGACGGACTGGCCGGCCAGCTCCAGCAGGCCCAGGCCCAGGCGCAAGCGCAGGCCCAGCAGGCGCAGGCCGCCGCCGCCGAGGCGAAGAAGCAGGCGGACGACCTGGCCGCGAAGCTCGCGAAGGCGGACCAGCGCATCGCCCAGCTCTCCCAGGAGGCCCAGAAGTTCGCCGCCGACACGGAGGCGAAGCTCAAGGACGCCCAGGCCCAGCTGCAGGCCCGCACCAAGAAGGCCCAGGACCTGGAGCTGGCGCTGGAGAACGCCCAGAGCACCCGCGCCCGCGCGGAGAAGGACCTCAACGCCCGCGTCGCCGCGGCGGAGACCAAGGCCAACGAGGCGGCCGCCCGGCTCGCCACGGCGCAGAAGGAGCGCAAGGACCTGGAGGCCCGTCAGGCCAAGGAGCTGGAGGACCTCAACGCCAAGCAGAAAGCGGAGCTCGAGCGCCGCGAGGCCATCAAGGCGCAGGAAGTCGCCCGCCTCCAGACGTCCGTCCAGGAGAAGAGCAAGGCGCTCAAGGTCGCCGAGCTGGAGCTGGCCCGCTACAAGACCAAGGCCCCGGCCGCCGCCCCCGCCGCGAAGGCCAGCGCCAAGGCCTCCGAGGAGGAGCACCTGGCCGCCACCGTCCAGGCGAACCCGGTCATCCCGGCCGCCGCCAAGCCCCCGGCCAAGGCCGCCAAGCCCGCCGCGAAGAAGGCCGCTGCCGCGCCCACCCCCGTCCCCGTGGACGAGGAGGCCCCGGAGCGCACCATGGTGATGCAGCTGCCCACCGCCCCTGAAGCCGGTGAGGACGACTGGACGGCGCTCGTCGACGAGCTCGACAAGTAGCCTTGCGCCAGGGCCCTCCCCTCACCCGGGAGGGCCGCACCGCCGGAAACGACAAGGGCCCGCGCACTCCGTGGAGTGCCGGGCCCTTCGTCCATCTCAAGACGGTCCCTGCGTCGCTTACAGCGCCGTGGCCGCCCGCGCCTCACGGATGAGGTCCCGGAAGTGCAGCGCGCCCACCACGTCCCGCACCACCGACACCGGGCGGCCCTCTTCCCGGGCCTGCGCCTGCGCCACCCGCCAGCGCTCCAGCAACGTCCGTGTCGCGATGTACGCCAGCACGAGGGGGAAGCCCCCCGGCATCACCACCACCAACACCGCCATCGCCAGCTTCAGCCACGCCCACATGACCCGCGACCTCGTCGTCCTGAGATACGCCCGCATAGATGCACGGTGCATGCCCGCGGTGCGAAAATAATTACGCACTCTGATTCCGCAGGGTTACAGCTCCCACGGCCCTCAAGAGTGCGGACGGCGCCCCCACAACCCTGGCATTTTTGCCGCAGTCGGCGGGAAACCGTCGGTTAAGTTGACGCGCGTGAGCCCCCCTCAACTGACTTCGGAGATCCGCTCGTTCACCAGCGTGGAGGACGCGGCGCGTCGCCTGGAGGCGGTGGGCTACCTGTCGTCCCCTGAAATCGCCACGGCGGTGTTCCTCGCGGACCGCATGGGCAAGCCCATCCTGGTGGAGGGCCCGGCCGGCGTGGGCAAGACGGAGCTGGCCAAGGCCCTGGCGCAGGCGCTGGATCGGACCTTCCTCCGCCTCCAGTGCTACGAGGGCCTGGACGAGGCCAAGGCCCTCTACGAGTGGGAGTACGCCAAGCAGCTGCTCTACACCCAGCTGCTCAAGGACAAGATTGGCGAGCTGACCCAGGGAACGTCCACGCTGGCGGAGGCCGCGGACCGGCTCGCGTCCGGGGACGCGGTGTTCTTCTCCGAGCGCTTCCTCCTCCCCCGCCCCATCCTCCAGGCCCAGCTGTCGGACACGCCGGCCCTGCTGCTGGTGGACGAAATCGACAAGGCGGATCCGGAGTTCGAGGCCTTCCTCCTGGAGGTCCTCTCTGACAACGCTGTCACGGTGCCGGAGCTGGGCACCATCCGCGCGAAGCATGTCCCGCGCGTCATCCTCACCAGCAACAACGCCCGCGAGCTGTCGGACGCGCTCAAGCGCCGCTGCCTCCACCTGCACATCGACTTCCCGGACCGCGAGCGCGAGCTGCGGATCGTCCGCTCGCGCCTGCCGGAGGTCCCCCAGGTGCTGGCCGAGCAGGTGGTGGAGGCCATCGCCGCCATCCGCGCGCTGGACTTGAAGAAGGCCCCGTCCATCAGCGAGACGCTGGACTGGGCGCAGAGCCTGGCGCTGCTCAACGCGGAAGCGCTCAGCGCGGACGTCGTCGCCGCCACGCTCAACCTCGTCCTCAAATACGAAGGCGACATCGAGAAGGCCCGCGCCAACCTGCCCACCATCGCGCAGGCCTGACGCAGAGCGCCGCGGATAAAGGGCACCGGACAGGCGATCGTTGGCGTTTCACGCTTTGCGCTCCCGATGTGCCTGGGTACAAGTTCCTCAGCTGTCCCACACCTAGCCCGAGAGGAACACCCCGATGAGCTCGACCTCATCCACCGTGCTGCGCGCCGAACACATCTGGCTCGATGGGAAGCTGATGAAATGGGACGAGGGCAACGTGCACGTGATGACGCACGCCCTCCACTACGGCCTGGGCGTCTTCGAGGGCATCCGCGCCTACAAGACCCATGATGGCCGGCTCGCCGTCTTCCGGCTGCGCGAGCACATCCGCCGCCTGCTCGACTCCGCGCACATCATCATGCTGCAGATTCCCTACAGCGAGGATGAGCTGGTCGAGGCCACGGTGGACCTGCTGCGCAAGCAGAAGCAGCAGTTCGCCAACGGCGCCTACCTGCGCCCGGTGGCCTTCATGGGCGACGGCGCCATGGGCCTGGGCGCGGTGAACCCCACCCGCGTGGGCATCACCGCCTGGGACTGGGGCGCGTACCTGGGCGACAAGGGCATCAAGGAAGGCATCCGCGCCAAGGTCAGCTCGTTCACGCGCAACCACGTGAACGTGAACATGGTGCGCGGGAAGATCACCGGCCAGTACGTGAACTCCATCCTCGCCAAGCGCGAGGCGGTGCTCGCCGGCTATGACGAGGCCATCCTCCTGGACATCAGCGGCTTTGTCGCGGAGGCCTCCGGGGAGAACATCTTCCTCGTGAACAAGAAGGGCGTCATCAAGACGCCGCCCCTCTCCTCCCCCGTCCTGGACGGCATCACCCGCGACACGGTGCTGAAGCTGCTACGCGACGCCGGCCACACCACCATTGAAGAGGTCACCGTCACCCGTGACGCCCTCTACATCGCCAACGAGGTCTTCTTCACCGGCACCGCCGCGGAGATCACCCCCGTGCGCGAGGTGGACAACCGCCAGATTGGCGACGGCAAGCCCGGCCCCATCAGCAAGTACGTCCAGGACATGTACTTCCGCGTCGTGCGGGGCCAGGAAGCCCGCTATGCGGACTGGCTGACCTACGTTTGAGGACAGTCGGCGGTCGCGAAGTCCCGGCGGACGGGGGAATCGGGTAGAACCCGTACCCGATGCCTCCCGCCGGCTACGCGTACGAAGACAATCCCTTCAAGCTGGAGAACCCGTCCGTCCTCGACATCGCTCCGGGTGAGCCGAAGTCGCTGGAAGACACGGGACTGAGGATGGGTCTGCTCGCGGACCTGGGCCTCAAGTTCCTCTACTACGCCGGCACCGGGACGGGCGTGGCCATTGCCGAGAGCATGTGCCTGCCCTGGTCCGGCGTGGTGGAGCACGTGGTGGACTTCCTCGCCGCGGAGAAGCTGGTGGACCTGCGCGGCGGCAAGGGCTTTGGCCGCGCGTCCGTGGAGTTCGCCCTCACGGAGAAGGGCCGCGAGTACGCGCGTGACGCCCTCACCCGCTCCACCTACGTGGGCCCCGCCCCCGTCCCCATCGAGCAGTACAACGCCCTCATCGGCAGCCAGACGGAGGAGACGCCCGTCGTGGGCCAGGAGGACCTGGTCGCCGCCCTGGGCCACCTCACCGTCTCCGCGGAGCTGATGGACAAGCTGGGCCCGGCGGTGAACTCCGGCCGCTCGCTCTTCCTCTACGGCCCGCCCGGCAACGGCAAGACGAGCCTGGCGGAGGCGATTTCCCACATGTTCGGCGGCGAGGTCTTCGTCCCGCACTGCCTCGAAATCGACAACCAGATCATCAAGGTCTTCGACCGCATCATCCACACGCCCGTGTCGCTGGAGATGGGCCGCGACGCCAACGGCCGCCGGCAGACCTTCGAAATGGACAAGCGCTGGTCGCTCTGCCGGCGCCCCGCCGTGGTGGTGGGCGGCGAGCTGACGCTGGAGACGTTGGATCTCATCTACTCGGAGAGCACCCGCTTCTACGAGGCGCCGTTCCAGGTGAAGGCCAACGGCGGCATGCTCCTCATCGACGACTTCGGCCGCCAGAAGGTCCACCCCACGGACCTGCTCAACCGGTGGATCGTCCCCCTGGAGAAGCGGGTGGACTTCCTCACCCTGCACACCGGCAAGAAGTTCGAGATTCCGTTCGATCAGCTGCTCGTCTTCTCCACCAACCTGGACCCCAAGGAGCTGGTGGACGAGGCCTTCCTGCGGCGCATCAAGTACAAGATCGAGGTGGGCAATCCGGACGAGGAGTCCTACCGGGAGATCTTCCGCCGGGTGTGCGAGGCGGCGGGCATCCCCTACGTGGACCAGGCCATCACCTACCTGGTGGAGCACTATTACAAGCCGCGCAGCATGGAGATGCGCTCCTGCCACCCCCGGGACCTCGTGTCGCTCATCCGGGACGCCGCCCGATACCGGCAAATCCCGCCAGCCCTTTCAAAAGACCTGCTGGACCAGGCGTGCGAGGTGTTCCTGGTGAATCTCTAGTCGGGTTTTATTTGTTCCAACCGCGCGGAATTTCTAGACTCCGCGTGCCGTTGTACCTCCCGGCGCAGCCTCTGAGAACCAGCGCCCGGGGCGGGCCGGAGCGAGAAGGAGCCGCAGTCCGTGAAGGAACGCTACCAGGACATCGACGAGAAGAACGAGCAGCTGCGCGAGTACCTTGAGATCTACAAGGGCAAGCCGCCAGCGCGTGAGTACCTCGACCGCTTCGAGATGTCGTGGATCTACCACGACGCCGCGCTCGAAGGCGTCGTGTACACGCACCAGGAGCTGATGGCCGCGCTCTTCCCGGAACGCACGGCGGCGGAAGCCTCCATGATCCCGGTGGTGCTGGAGATCCGCAACCACAAGGCGGTGGCGGACTTCATCCGCGAGGAGGCCGCGGGCGCGAAGAAGCAGTCCGCGCTCACGCTCACCACCATCAAGCGGATGCACGACCTCTTCCTGGGCAACACGCCGGAAGCCCTGGCCGAGCGTGCGCGCATGGAGCGGCGCGAGCGCACGGAGAAGGAGCTGGCCAAGGAGCGCGACCGCGCGGGGCTGCGCAAGGACATGCCCCTGCACCGCACCTACTTCCACGACATCACCCAGCCCGCGAAGATCCAGGCGCGGCTGGAGAAGCTCGTGGACCACACCGCCAGCGCGGAGTTCCGCGAGTTCCACCCCATCAAACAGGCGGCGGTGGTGCAGCACGAGTTCCTGCAGATCTTCCCCTTCACCGAGCACAGCGGGAAGGTGGGGCGCATGTGCAGCAACCTCATCCTGCTGCGCAACGGCTACATGCCCGCGGTCATCCACTCCATCGACCGGCAGCGCTACTACGAGTCCTTCCGCGCGCCCGTGGCCACGTTCCGCACGGTGCTGATGGACGCGATGGAGAACTCGCTGGACAACGGCGTGAAGTACTTCCGCGACCTCGGCCGCAAGTACAAGACCGTCGAGTAGCGGCCGAAGAGGGACGAAGTCGAAGCCGTGCGCATCGGGGCTCACGAATCCATCGCCGGAGGCGTGAGCCAGGCCTTCCAGCGAGCCGAAGCGCACGGCGCTCGCGCCCTGCAGATCTTCACGAAGAACGCGCGGGGCTGGAGCGCCCCCGCCCTGACGGACGCGGAGACCGAAGCCTTCCGCGCCGAGGCCCGCCGCACGGGCCTCCCCGTCATCGCCCACGGCAGCTACCTGGTGAACCTGGCCGGTGAGGCGCCGGAGGCCCGCGAGAAGTCGCTCGCGTGCGTCACCGAGGAGCTCACCCGCTGCGAGCGCCTGGGCATCCCGCTGCTCATCCTCCACCCCGGCTCCCACCCGGACGAAGCGCGGGGCCTGCGCCTCATCGCCGAAGGGCTGGACGAGGTGCACCGCCGCTGCCCCGGCTACACCGCCCGCGTCTGCCTGGAGGTGACGGCGGGCCAGGGCAACGCGCTGGGGTGGCGCTTAGAACACCTGGAGGAGCTGCTCTCGCGCGTCGCGGATGAAGCGCGACTGGCGGTGTGCCTGGACACGTGCCACCTCTTCGCGGCGGGGTATGACTTGCGGACGCCGAAGGGCTACGCGGCGGTGATGGACGAGTGCGACCGGCGCGTGGGCCTGCACCGGGTGCGCGCCTTCCACCTCAACGATTGCAAGAAACCCCTGGGTTGCCGGGTAGACCGGCACGAAGAACCGGGCAAGGGGGCGATCGGCCTGATGGCCTTCCGCTGCCTCATGAAGGACGCGCGGTTCGTCGACACCATTGGGGTGTTGGAAACACCCTTTCCGGAACGTTACGGGGAGAACATCCGACTTCTCGAATCCCTGTGCCGGAGGAAGTAAAAGAAGAGTCCCCATGCCTGTGACCCCGTCCCTCCAAAGCCGCCGCGCCCAGCTTTCCGCCGGGAGCGAGCTCACGGAGCCTCCGCCAGCGCGGTTGGCGAAGCTGCCCGCCGCCGACAAGCTGGCCCGCCTGCTCCAGGTGGCCAAGGGTCACCGCCGGGCGCTCATCCTCACGCACGACAACCCGGACCCGGACTCCATGGCGGCGGCGGTGTCGCTCGCCCACCTGCTGGAGCGCAAGGCCGGCATCGAGGCCCACGTGGGCTACGGCGGCATCATCGGCCGGGCGGAGAACGTCGCCTTCGTGCGCGTGCTCCGGCTGCCGGTGTCGCACGTGTCGCAGATCGACTTCAGCCAGTACGACCTCTTCGGCCTGGTGGACACGCAGCCGCCGGTGCGCAACCACTCCCTGCCGGCGCGCTACCGCGCGGACCTGGTGGTGGACCACCACCCGCTGCGCGAGGAGAGCCTGCTGGCCCCCTTCGCGGACGTGGGCGGCGACTTCGGCGCCACCTCCACCATGCTGGTGGAGTACCTGCGGGCCGCCCGGCTGGAGCCGTCCGTGGAGATCGCCACCGCGCTCTTCTACGGCATCAAGGCGGACACGCGGGACCTGGGCCGAGAGACGACCCAGACGGACGTGGACAGCTACCTGTGGCTGTTCCCCCGCTGTGACAAGCAGCTCTTGGGACAGATCGAGCACCCGGAGCTGCCGGCGCGCTTCTTCCAGCTGTTCCACACGTCCATCGAGAAGGCGAAGGTCTACGGCACCGCCATCATCACCGACCTGGAGGAGGTCTACTCCCCGGACCTGGTGGCGGAGGTCGCCGAGCGGATGATGTACCTGGAAGGGATGAAGTGGTCCCTGGCCTACGGGACGTACCGCAACCAGCTCTTCTTGAGCCTGCGCGTGAAGGACCGGCGCATGAACGCGGGCCGCCTCATCCGCGAGCTGTGCGAGGACCTGGGCGGTTCGTCCGGCGGCCACGGCAGCATGGCGGGCGCGCGGCTGCCCCTGTCCGGCAGCGCGAGCAAGCGCAAGGCGCTCAAGCGCGAGGTGGTGTCGCGCTTCCTCGAAGCCTTCGGTGTCTCCGAGGAGCGGCCGGTGTCGCTGCTGTCCGCGCAGGACACGTGATCTACTGGGACCACAACGCCGCCGCGCCGGTGCGCGCGGAGGTCGGCGCGCTGCTCGCCAGGGCCTTCACGGAGGGCGGCTTCGGCAACGCGTCCAGCGTGCACGGTGGCGGGCGCGAGGCCCGGGCCCGCTTGGACGCGGCGCGAGCGAAGGTGGCCCGCGTCCTGGGCTGCGAGCCGAAGGAGATCACCTTCACCGCGTCGGGCAGCGAGGCGGATGCGCTCGCGCTGGTGGGAGCGTACGCGGCCCGCCCGGTGAAGGACCGCCGCCGCGTGGTGTCCACCACGGTGGAGCACCCGTCGGCGCTGGGTGCGCTCGCGCAGCTGGAGAAGGACGGCGCCCAGGTGGTGCGGCTGTCCCCTGACGCCAGCGGCCGTGTCCCGCTGGAGGCCGTGCTGGAGGCGCTCACGCCGGACACCGCGCTGTGTTCGCTGATGTGGGCCAACAACGAAACGGGCGTGCTGCAGCCGGTGGCGGAGACCGCGCGCGCGTGCCGTCAGCGAGGCATCCTCTTCCACACGGACGCCGTGCAGGCCGCGGGCAAGGTGCCGCTCACCTTGCGCGAAGTGGACGCGGACCTGCTCTCCCTCTCCGCGCACAAGTTCGGGGGCCCCCAGGGCGTGGGCGTGCTCGTCGTGCGCAAGGGCGTGGACGTGCGGGCACTGACGCCCGGACACCAGGAGGGAGGCCGCCGCGGAGGCACGCAGAACGTGCCCTATGCCGAGGCCCTGGCCCTGGCCCTGGAGCTGGCCGCCGCGGATCAGTCCAGCACCGCCGCGAGGGTCGCGGACCTGCGCGACACCTTCGAACAGCAGGTGCTCCAGCGGCTGCCCGGCGTGACGGTGAACGGTGCGGGCGCGCCCCGGGTGCCCAACACCAGCAACCTGCGCTTCGAGGGCGTGGAGGGCGAAGCGCTGTTGATGGCGCTGGACCTGGAGGACATCCGCGTCTCGTCGGGAGCGGCCTGCGCCTCCGGCACGCTGTCCCCGTCCCACGTGCTGCGCGCCATGGGCCTCTCCCCCGCCGAGGCGCGCGCAAGCCTGCGCTTCAGCCTGGGCCCCAGCACCACCGGCGCGGAGGTCTCCCGCGTCGTGGACGCCCTGTGCACGCATGTGCCCCGGGTGCGCGCCCTCGGAGGCTGAGTCCCTCGGGACAGCTCACCACTTCTGGTCCGGCAGGTTCTTCTCGCGGACTTCCGGGTCGGGCTGTCCGTAGCCGGGCATCCCCTCCTTGGCCTCGTCGGCCTTGGGCGGAAGCCGCTCGTCGCCATGCCGCGTCTCGCGGGTGGGCTGCTCCTGCTCGGGCTGCTGCTGCTTTCGCTCGGTCGCCATGGATTCCTCCCGGTGCATGTTCGCGGGAGGAAAGGTCATCATCCGGGGCAGGCGCCGCAGCGGGCCCCACCGGCTGGGAGCCCGAGTGACAGGGCCCTGCCCGCCTGGCTACCCGTTGTCGTCGGAGGAGGGGCCGTTGGGCGGCGAGCCCCGGTACGCGGGCATCTCGTCCGTGGTGCCGAACAGGCCGCGCACCACCGCCGCGATGGCCAGCGGCGTCCCCACGTTCTCGTCGAAGTGCGGCGACAGCGCCTTCGCGTACTCCTCCGCGGACGGGAAGCGGTCCTCGGGGTTCTCCGCGAACGCGCGCGCCAGCACGTCGTCCAGCGCCTGCGGGATGTCCGGACGCACCGAGCGCAGGAGCCGGTACTTGCGCGACAGGATGCCCGCGAAGACCTCTTCCGGCGTCGAGCCCACGAAGGGCCGGCCCAGCGTGAGCAATTCGTAGAGCACCACGCTCGCGGCCCACAGGTCCGCCTCCGGCGTGACGGCGCCCTGCAGCGACTCCGGGGACAGGTAGTACGGCTTGCCCAGCACCTCGCCGCCCTGGAGCTTGCCGTCCACCAGCACGCGCGACACGCCGAAGTCGCCCAGCTTGATCTCCCCCACGCGGGAGATGAACAGGTTGGACGGGGACACGTCGCAGTGGACGATGCCCAGCGGCTTGCCGTCCGGGCCGGTGGCGGTGTGCGCGTAGGCGAGCGCCTCCAGCAGCACCTTCGCCAGGTACACCGCGAAGTCGACGGGGAGCGGAATCCCGCGCGCCTTGCACCGGCGCAGGATGTGGCCCAGGTCGCGCCCGTCCACCAGGTCCATCACCAGGAAGGACACGTCGTCCAGCATCCCGGCGTCCAGCACCTTCACGATGTTCGGATGGTCCAGCTGGCGCGACAGCTGCGCCTCGCGGCGGAAGAGGTCCACCGACGCCGGGTCGCGGGTGAGCGCGGGCAACAGCCGCTTGAGCGCGACCGTCCAGCCTTCGTAGGGACCGGAGCGCACGCGCGCGCGGTACACCTCGGCCATGCCGCCCTTGCCCAGCAGCGATTGGATTTCGTAGTTGCCGAAGACGCGGATGGGCTTCGACACGGGAGTCGGCGCGTTCACGGGCTGGCGCTTCCAGCTCCTTGCGGATCACGGCCCTGGACCCGCTTGCGACCGCGGGCCAGCTTCAACTGCGCCTCGTACACCGCTCCCTCTTTGGCGAACTGCTGGAGCTCGCGCTCCACCAGCGCATTGCCCTCCGGCGGAGACCAGCCTTCCGTCAGCGCCCGCCGCAGCGCTTCCTGGGCCACCCGCGTCTCCTGGGCCGCGCGCTTCACGCACGCCATCCAGAACCAGGCCTCCGCCCGCGCCGGTCCAGGACCCACGCTGCGCGCCTGCTCCAGGTACTTGAGCGCCTCCGGCTGCTGCTTGCGCAGGTAGTGCGACACCCCCATGCCCGTCAGCGCCCAGGCGTTGTTCTTCTCCTTCTCCTGGGACAGCACCAGCTGGAACTGCTGCGACGCGCCGATGGCGTTCTGGGACGCCAGCATCGACTGGCCCAGCTTCAGGGTGGCCGCCGCGTCCAGCGGCTCCAACCGGCGCTGCGCCGCGATCTGCGCGGCCCCACCGGACGGAGGGGGAGGCACGGGAGCCTGCGCCTGACGCTGCTCAGGTGCCTGCGCCGACGCGGGCGTCAGCGTCGGAGTCAGCGCGGCCCCCTGCTCCGTCGCCCGGAGCACCAGCATCCGGTTCTTGGGCAGGGCCGGGGAGTCGCAGCTGTCCTCCAGCTTCACCACGCCCCCCAGCGCCCGCTCCTCCACGTTGTAGACGAGCATCACCGGGAAGCTGCGCGACGGGGTGCAGGTGTCTCCCGTCTGACAGAGCGTGAGCTCGCCCAGGAAGACGTTGCCCTGGAAGTCTCCGGTCAGGATCTGCTCGGCGACCGGGCGCTGGCAGGGCCCCCCGGCCGGCGCCGTGCCGACGAGATGCTCCCCGTCCGAGCGCAACTCGATGGGGCCGAAGGCATCTGCCTGGTAGGTACTGTTCATCTGCGGACCCGCCCAGGCGAATCCGGAGGCGAGGCAGGCTACCGCCGCGAGAGCCAATGTTGGGGTCGGGAGCGACATGTCGGGGACCCGGGCATCATAGAAGTCCACGGGGCGGCTTGTAAACGCGCGAGGACGGCTTGACCGCACGCTTCTCCATCCTTATCATTTTCCCAGAACGCCCTGGGATTTTCCCAGTAATTCTAAGGACTTGCAGCACGATTTGAGTGGTAAAGGTCTGTTCCCTGCGGGGTGCGTGATGCCCAGCAGAAATTCGAACCGATACGTCCATTCCGGGGTCCGTTTCGGTCGCCATGTGCAAGCCCTCCCCCTTCACCGGGGATGAGGGAAGCCTGCGGTGACATGATTTCGGTCCCCACCTGGCTTCTAAGGGTTCAATGGACGCTGGACACACGGCTCGGCGGGGGACTCTTTCTTTGGAGCGGCGGCGGTGAGCGAGACGGCGGTGGATACGGCGGCGGCGGCGGAGAAGAAGGTAACGCTTCGTGAGGAACTGACGGCGCGCCGCAAGGCGATGACCAATGACCTCATCGACGAGCGGGGCCTCAAGGTCCAGTCTCGATTCCTGGCATCGCCCTATTACGACAAGGCGCGGACGGTGGCGCTCTACGCCCCCATCCGGGGCGAAGTGCCCACCCGGGACATCCTCATCGCGGCGTTGCAGGACGAGAAGATCGTCTGCTACCCGCTGTCCCACGTGCACGGGCGCATCCTGGCCTTCCGGGCCATCAAGTCGGAGAGCGAGCTGGAGCCGGGACGCCTGGGCGTCCGTGAGCCCACGAACTCCTCGGACCTGATTCCGGTGGATCAAATCGACCTGTTCGTGGTGCCCGGCCTGGGCTTCAGCCCGGACGGCAAGCGGCTGGGACGCGGCGGTGGCTACTACGACGCCACCCTCAAGGCGGCCAGTGCGCGCAGCCGCCGGGTGGGCCTGGCCTTCAACGATCAGATCGTCCAGGCGCTGCCCACGACGAGCGACGACGTGGACATGGACCAGATCGTCACGGAGAGCCAGACGCTGCGCGGCCTCTACCGCAGCTTCGACTTCCTGGATACCTGACGACACCTGAGCGGTACCCGGGTCCAGGACAGGCAGGGTGACAGCCACGGGTGGGGCGGACATGGAAGTCCCGCCCTGCCCGTCGTCTTTTTTGGGCTAGTGTCCGCGGCGCCATGAACCCGGACGCACTGCGCAAGGCGACCCCCGAAGAGCAGTTCGAAGAAGTCACTCGCGGCACCGTGGATTTGCACGTGCCGGAGGACCTGAAGAAGAAGCTCCAGCGCTCGTATGACAAGGGCAAGCCGCTCATCATCAAGGCGGGCTTCGACCCCAGCCGTCCCGACCTGCACCTGGGCCACACGCTGCTGCTCACGCGCATGCGGCGCTTCCAGGAGTTCGGTCACACGGTGGTGTTCCTCATCGGTGACTTCACCGCGCTCATCGGGGACCCGTCCGGCAAGAACGCGGCCCGGCCTCCCCTCACCCGCGAGCAGGTGAAGGTCAACTCGGAGACGTACAAGCAGCAGGTCTTCAAGGTCCTGGACCCGGACAAGACGGTGGTGAAGTTCAACTCGGAGTGGCTCGACGCGCTGGGCACCGAGGGGATGATCCGCCTGGCGGCGCGCTACTCCGTGCAGCGCATGCTGGAGCGCGACGACTTCAAGAAGCGCTACCGGGAGAACACCTCCATCGCCATCCACGAGTTCCTCTACCCGCTCCTGCAGGGCTACGACTCCGTGGCGCTGAAGGCGGACGTGGAGCTGGGCGCGACGGATCAGCTCTTCAACCTGCTCGTCGGCCGTCAGCTGATGAAGGAGGAGGGCCTGGAGCCGCAGGTCATCATGACCGGCCCCATCCTGGAGGGCCTGGACGCGAAGCTGGTGGACGGCGTCATCACCGGCAACAAGATGTCCAAGAGCCTGGACAACTACGTGGGCATCGACGAGCCGGCGGACAACATCTTCGGCAAGTTGATGAGCATCACCGACGACCTGATGTGGCGGTACTACAAGCTCCTCTCCTCCATGCCGCTCAAGCAGGTGCTGGAGCTGGAGGAGAAGACGAAGTCCGGCGAGGCGCACCCCAAGGCCGCGAAGGTGGCCTTCGCGCAGGAGATGGCCGCGCGCTTCCAGGGTGAGGAGGCCGGCCGCAAGGCGGCGGAGGACTTCGAGAAGCGCTTCGCCAAGAAGGAGCTGTCCACGGAGGACCTGCCGCTCGTGGAGATTTCGCTCGCGGGCGCGGAGAAGCTGCTCGTCACGAAGCTGCTGCCGGAGACGAAGTTCGTCGCCTCCGCCACCGAGGCTCGCAAGATGATGGGCCAGGGCGGCGTGAAGGTGAACGGGGAGAAGGTCACCGACCCCAAGGCGGAGCTGGGGGCCGGCGAGTACACCGTGCAGGTGGGCAAGCTGAAGGTCACGCGGGTGAAGCTGTCCTGACGTGCCGCGACGGACGCCGCCCGGGCCTGATTCAGGGCGCGGGCGGCTCCTTCGGCAGCGCGCCTTCGTACAGCGCGGCCGAGCGCCCCATCATGAAGCCGTGGGGCAGCAGCTTCATCAGCGTCGCGAGGAAGCGGTTGAGGACGCCGGGCACGGAGAGCTCGCGGCGGTGCACGAACGCCTCCACGGCGATGCGCGCGCAGGCCTCCGCGGACATGATGCCCACGTCGCCCGCCTTGAACTTCCGGTCCAGGCCGGACACCGACAGCATCTCCGTGGCGATGCCGCCGGGAGCGAAGACGGTGACGGACACGCCCGCCTTGCGCAGCTCGTAGGCCAGGCCGCGTCCGTAGCTGATGACGAACGACTTCGTGGCCGCGTAGGCCGTCTGGTACGGCAGCGGCGCGAAGCCCGCCGTGCTGGCGACGAGCATCAGCGCCCCGCCCCCGCCCTGCTTCGCGAAGTGCGCGCCGAAAAGCTGGGACATGCGCACCACGCTGGTGATGTTGGTGGCGAGCATCGCGTCGAAGGACTCGGGCTGCTGCTCCAGCGCGTGGCCGAAGTAGGTGACGCCGGCGTTGAGGATGACGCCGTCGACGGTGCGGCCCGCGGTGGCGGTCTCGAAGACGCGCGCGGCGTCGCCGGGCTTCGTGAGGTCCGCGGACAGGGGCAGCACCTGCACGCCGTGCGCGGACTCCAGCTCCGCCTTGAGCGCGGTGAGCCGGTCCTCGCGGCGGGCGACGGCGATGATGTGGGCGCCGTGCTCCTTCGCGAGCAGGCGGGCCATCTCCAGCCCCAGGCCGGACGACGCGCCGGTGATGAGCACCCAGCGGCCTCGGAAATTCATCGGTTTCATATCGGGCGCGTTTATTTCGCGGTGCGGCGCCGGGCGCAACCGGGGAACAGCGGGCTTCGGGCACCCCTGTTAGAGTCCGGCCACCATGCGCCTCTCCGGGTCGCTCGCCTGCTTCTTCCTGGCCCTCTCCACTGCCCCTGCCGCCTTCGCGGGGAGCGGCGTCTTCGTCACCGACGATGCCGTGGACGCGGTGGACCAGCCCGAGTCCTCCAAGGTCGTCTTCTCCGTGCAGCCGGGCGTGTCCTATCCGCTCATGAAGAAGGGCGGCCCCGACCGCGCGTGGTGCAAGCTCCAGGGCCCCAAGTCCGAGGGCTGGGTGCTCTGCGATGGCACGCCCACGGAGGCCGCCCAGAAGGCACCGGGCACGGACGCGCTCGTGCGCGCGGACCATGAGAATACGCGCCAGCAGCAGGCGGCCCGGGTCGACAGGGCCGCTGACCCTGATGAAGAGACGGTGGCGGTGCGTGCTCCCGCGGGCCGTGCGGCGGCTCCGGCTCCTGGCGATGCGGCGGCCTGCGCGAGCACGTGTGATCAACCGCCCCTCTTCGCCAAGGCCCCGGCGCTGTCCGCGATGGACCGGGAGGTGCTGGACCTGTGCCCCGCGCGCCCCGACGCGAGCGTGAGCGCCGGAGACGTGCAGCGCTTCTTCGCGAAGCACTACGACGACGCGCGGGTGCAGCGCGCGCTGTCCGCGGCGGGCCGCCCGGGCTCGCGGCAGGCGAACATCGAATGGCTCACGAGCCTGTGGGTGAGCACCGGCCCGCGCAACGCGTTCACGCACGTCTTCTGCGGAGACGACTGGCAGCGCGGCCCGATTGGCGGCCTCCACTTCCTGCCCCGCTACGCGCAGCTCGAGGCGGAAGGAAAGGTCTGCTACCAGGGCCCGGCCAGAGGCGAAGAAGCGGTGCGCGGTGAGCAGTACCTCATCCGCTTCAAGGGGCTGTCCCCCTGGTCCTGCGGCGTGAAGCGCACGGGCGGCTTCTCGACGTCACAGGACGCGGTCTCCATCGCCGCCATCGGAACCCGGGCGTTCGCGCGCTGCTGTGCGCGCGGCGGGGCGAAGAAGGAAGGCGGCGTGTACTCGGCGCCGGACGTGGGTGGCGGCAACTGGCGCATCTGGTGCGGCACGCGCAACGGCACCTACGGCATCGCCACGCTGCACCCCACCGACGAAGCCGCCACCTGCGCGGAGTAGCGGACCGGCGCCACGAAGGAACGCCGGTCCCCTGCACTGCTGAGACCTACTGCGCCTTGTCCACGGTGAGCATCGTGCCCGTGGAGTACGCGGTGAACTCCGGCGCGTACATGGACTGCACCGTCGCCGGTCCCACGCGGAAGGTGCCCGCCATGTTCGCGCGCAGCCGGTACTTGAAGTTGTACTCACCGGCCGGCAGCGCTTCGAAGAAGAAGTTCGTCCCCGAATCGCGCGTCTCCTCGTACCAGACGATGCCCAGGTCCCACTTGTGGCGGGACTGCGCGTTCTCCGGCTCCAGGCCCGCGGCACGCGGGTCCCTCAGGTGCACGTACTCCGCCGCGTGCTTCGTGCGCAGCGACAGCTGCACCTCCACCTCGTCGCCGGGCCGCAGTCGCGCGCCGTCGGCCAGCGGGCGCAGCAGCGTCTGGTTGCCTTCGCGGATGCGAACGAAGTAGCGGCGCGACACCTGGAAGAAGTCACCGCGCTCCTCCTTGGGCAGCTGCTCCGTGGAGAAGTGCCACGTGGCGGACGCGATGGCGAAGCCCGGCGTCGTCTTCTCCACCACCGTGGTCGCCGTGGTGGCGTTCACCTCCGGGCCAGGGACGACCACCTGGTTCTTCTTCCCCGTGTACACGTCGGGCGAGAAGCTCATGGTCACCGCCTTGGAGCCCACCGTCACCTTCAGCTCCTCGCGCGCGGCCAGCGAGCCCTCCGCCTCCATGTAGTTGACGAGCGCGTAGAGGGCCTCCGCCGTGGCGCGCGTGGACTTCCAGTGGTTCACCTTCTTGTCCAGGAGCAGCCACTGCACCAGGCCCGCGCGGCGAGGGTCCTTCGGGCGCAGCTCCGACAGCGTGCGCAGCGCGAAGGCGTGCGTCTCCGTGGAGTCGTTGTACCAGAGCCAGCCGCGGTCCTCCGGCGCCCAGTAGGTGCCCAGGTCCTGCGTCGTCTTCGCGGAGTCCATCACGCTGTCCCAGACCTTCTGCGCGTCCTTCGTGCGCTTCGACCGGTTCAGCGTGAGGGCCAGGTACCCCTTGAGGTACGGCGAGTGCTCCTTCCAGTGCTTGAAGGAGAAGTCGAGCATGCGCTTCCGCTCGGCCGCCGTGAGCGCCTCGCCCGTGTAGCTCGCGTCCGGATACGCCGACGCCACGAAGTTGAGGAACGTGAGGAACTCCCAGCCCAGGTCCTTCTTCATCAGCCGGTTCGCGTAGTCGTCCCGGAAGTGCTTCGCCAGGTAGCCCCACGCGGGCTCCGTCATGCGGGGCGACACCTCCACCCCGTGCTCCATGGCGCGCGACAGGCCGTGCAGGATGTAGAGCGTCATGTACGGCGACGACGGGCCGCCCGGCCACCAGGGGAAGCCACCGTCCGCGTTCTGCGCCTTGCGCAGCTTCGCCTGCGAGGACACGCGCTGGGCCTGGGCCACCTTCGGGTCCAGCACGCGCAGGAGTGCCTGGTCGGACTCCGCCCCGCCCTTTGCCTCGTTGAGCCAGGGCGTCTCCTCCAGCGTCATCTTCCGGTTCGGGTCCACGTCGTCGAAGGTCTCGAAGCGCGTGCTGCGCTCGCTCAGGTCCTTGGCCACCTTCGCCACCGCCGGATACTTGTTGAAGAGGCTGGAGACGATGCCCGTGGACACGAAGCGGTTGAGCGTCTGCTCCGTGCACTCGTAGGGGTAGTCCACCAGGTACGGCAGCGCCTGGAGCACGGAGTAGAAGAGCTGCGCGTCCACCGTCACGACAAGCTGCTCGTTCACCCGCGTGGGGTCGTCCGACTTCTTCAGGTCCTCGAACGTCAGCGTCCGGCGGTCCGTGTTGTTCAGCATGGCGAAGCGCGACTGCGACAGGTGCATGCGGCCGGGCAGCACCGGCAGGGGCCGCAGCTCGCCGTCGCTGAACGCGCCCGTCTTCGCGACCACGCGGAAGGCCACCGGCCCCACCCGCGCGGGCGTGGTGATGGGGAAGCGCAGGTTCGTGCCCTTCCCCGCCGCCACCGTGAAGGCCTGCGAGGCCGTCTTCACGCCGAACTCCGCGAGCAGGCTCTTCTGCGTGTCCGGATCCACGATGTCGAACGTGAGCTGGCCCTGCTGCGTCTGGGTCCCCGCGTTGTTCACCACGACCTCCAGCTCCGCGCGGTCGCCCTCGCGCAGGAAGCGCGGCAGGTACGGGCGCACCATCAGCTCCTTCACGCTGCGGGTGGCGCGCTGCGTGGAGCCCCCGCGCAGATCCCGCGTGAGCGCGTGCACCCAGACGTCCCACGCCGTCACCGAGTCCGGCACCGTGAACTCCAGCACCGCCGACCCGTCCGGCCCGGTGAGCAGCTGCGGAATCCAGAACGCCGTCTCCGCGAAGTTGGAGCGCAGCGGCTCCTCCGGCCCCTCCTCCGGTTCCGGGGCACCGGGAGCCCCCTTGATGATCTGGATGATCTCGCGCCGCTTCTGCTCCAGCACCCGGCCGGGCTTCGGCGCGGACTCCGCGGCGGACGGCGCGGGCGACGGCGGCGGTGGCGGAGGCGGTGAAGCGTCTGCCTCCCGCTGGACGGCGCCGGGCTTCGCGGCCATGGCGCGCATGCGGCGGCCGCCGTAGTAGCTGCGGTAGCCCGGACCGCCCAGCCCGTAGCCGTCGCCGAACTTCAGGGTGTCGTCGCTGAGATTCGGCGAGGAGGGTCCTTCCCTCAGGAGCTCATCGAAGAGCCAGTCCGCGCCGAAGACGCCACCGGAGGCCCGGAAGTCCATGTACACCGTCTGCTGCGGATACAGCTGCGCCACCTGCGGCGGCGTGTGCGGCCCGAAGACGTTGAGCGACTGATCGTACATATACGCGAGCAGCTCCGCGGCCCCCGCCTCCAGCTTCGCGCCCTTCGGCCCCTTCACCGTCACGCGGAAGGACTCCTTCGCGCCGGGCCGCAGCGTGTCGCGGAACGTGGCGAACTCCAGGCTGAGCTCCTTGTCATCGAAGGGCACGGCCACCGTCTGCTGGAAGCTCAGCGTCTGCCAGTCGCGCACCATCGAGAGCACCACCGTGAAGCCGCCGCGCAGGGACTCCGTCACCGGGAGTTCCACCACCGCGCGCCCCTGCCCCGCCGTCAGCTGGCGGTGCTCGACGCGCTGGCGCCCCTGGTACACGTCCATCACCAGCGGCTGGCCCTCGAAGCCGGAGGCCACCATCAGCCGCGCCACCTCGCCCACGCGCACGGAGGCGCGCTCCGCCGCCAGCACCGCGGGCAGCCCCGCCGGGGCGTGGGCCCCCGCCACCACGAAGTCCCGTTGCGCGGTGGCCTTCTGGCCGAACGCATCCGCCGTCTCGTAGCGCAGGCGGTACGTCCCCGCGCGCAGCGCCGGCAGCTTCACGGTGGCGACACCGTCCGCGCCATGCGTCACCGCCGCCTGCGCCACCTCCGCGCCGTCATCCCAGCGGCGCAGCGTCTGCTCCACGTCGTAGGCCGTGTCCCAGCGCCCCTTCTGCGAGTCACCCGGCGTGGGCGAAGCCTCCTTGGCCGACAGCGCGTCCGCGTCCAGGGGCTTGGGATGCTCCACCGGAACCTCCGACGGCATCAGCGGACGCCCCGGCGCCTTCAAGGCGATGAGCCGCCAGCGGCCCGGTCCGGCCTGCGGCGCCCCATCCAGGTTCGAGCGCACGAGCCGCACCTCCGACGGGAAGTCCTCGCGGACGAAGCCCACGTCCGAGTCCACGCGGCCCTCCACCGACACGAAGCCCAGGCGGAAGGCCCGGCTCGCGGAGCGCGTCTCGCCGCCCTCGTCCGTCAGGTCCGCCTCCACGCGGTAGCGCCACGACATGCCCTGCGCCTTCGCGAGCCGCTCGTCCGCTTCCGGGGTGAACGCCACCGTGAAGCCGCCGTCCTCGCCCACCGTGGCCGTCCCGGAGGCCACCAGCTCCGTGGTGGCCGGGATGCGCTCCCAGAACCACCAGCGCGGCAGCACCGGCTCGCGCGACACGCGCCACTTCACCGCGCCGCGCGTCACCGGCAGGCCGAAGTAGTAGCGGGCCTCGCCCTTGAACGTCGCGCGCCGGTTGAGCCGCAGTGCTTCCGGCGCGTCCTTCAGCGTCACCTCGAAGGTGGGCCGCTTGTACTCCTCCACGCGCACGGCCGCGTAGCCGTTGGGGCTCGTGCGCACCGTCCACTGGCCCAGGGGCCGCCCCGAAGGAATGTCGAACTCGCCCGCCACCGAGCCGAACGTGTTGGTGCGGGCCTCGCGCTTGGACACCTCCTGGCCGTTGGGGTCGATGAGCGACACCGTCACCGGCGAATCCGGCAGGACGCGGTAGCGCTTGGACACCTCCTCCGGACGGTAGGCCACCACCTTCCACAGCAGCTTCTGCTGCGGCCGGTAGACGGCGCGGTCCGTGTAGATGAGCGTCTGGTCCTGCGGGCCCCACTCGTGGGGGGTGGACAGGTACAGCGAGCCCGGGAGCACCATCACGCCCTTGCCCCGGCCAAACACCAGCTCCAGGTCCTCGTAGCGGTTGGCGTTCGTGCCCGTGAGCAACAGGTCGCCGTTCGCGTCGGTGCGGCGGCTGACGATGCCGAAGCGGCGGGTGCTGTAGTCCGACTTCACCAACCGCACCTCCACGTTCGGAGCCCCCACCCCCGTGGCGCCGTCCACCACGTGGACCTCCGCCTGGTTGGGGTTCGACTTGCGCACCGTCACCGCCCAGGGCGACACGGACATCCGAAGGGAGAGGATCCGGTTGTTCTTCTTCGCGAAGTCCTCACGGGTGGATATCGCGATGATGTACGCGCCCGCCTTGAGCGCCGGCGGGGTCACGAACGTCTGGTGCCGCTGGAAGTCCGGCGTGGGCGGCAGCGCCGCGCTCCAGGTGGCCTCCGGCTTGCGCGACGCCACCATGCGGAGCATCTCCTCGGTGGAGGGGAACAGCGACAGGTCCTCGCCGGGCTTCGCGAGCCGCGCCTCCACATCCACCGCGTACGCCCGGAAGTACACCGTGCCCACGTTGCGGTGGCCCACGAGGATGGAGCGCTTGCCCGGCCCGTCCACCTGCATCCCGGTCGCGTACAGCTCCGGCGCCTCCAGCCTCGCCACCAGCACCGCGCACAGCACGCCACCCACCGACTTCGGCCACGCCTCCGCGCCCGCCTTCGCCAGGGCATGCGCGGTGATGGCGCGGCCCGCCTCCGCCTCCATCTCCGCGAGCTGGTTCTGTCCCTTGGACCACCACGGCACGTCCCGGAAGCCCTTCAGGTGCGCGGCCAGGTGCTCCCGGATCCGCCGCTTGTCCGCGGCGTCCTTGAACGACGTCGACAGCACCTCGTAGCGCCGCAGCCGCGCCTCCAGCGCCGCCTCACGCCGGCCCGCCGCCTGGTGCCACGCCTCCAGGTCCCCCAGCACCGCCGCCACCTTCAGCAGCGGGTGCGCGGAAGGGTCCTTCAGCTCCACCTTCGGCGTGCCCTCCAGGAGCGCGCCCAGGTCCAGCCGGTACACGCCCTGCTCCTGCTCCGGGCGCCACAGGTCCGTGTCGTCCAGCGAGTCCACCCACAGGTACGTCACCGCGTCGCGCACCGTCGAGCGGATGCCCTCCGGATACGTGTTGGGCCGGATGTACTCGGACAGCCCCTTCACGGGCTCCGTGCCGAACTTCTGCCGCGACTCCCAGACGGCGGCGTACGTGCGCTGGATCTCCGCCGAAATCTGATCCTTCGTCCACGCCTTCAGGTCCACCGGCCCGGAGGACACCACCTGCTCGCGCTGGGCAATCTCGTAGCTGTACGCCTGCTGGTAGCTCGCGAGCACCGCCGCGTAGAACAGGTGGAGCGTGGCCTGCTGCCGCAGCCCCTCCGGCCAGGGCTGCTCGCGCAGGAAGCGCACCGTCGTCTCATGGCCGTGCAGCCGCGTGCGCAGTTGCACCGTGCGCACCAGCGCGCGCGTCCACTCGTCCGCGTCACCCTGGGCCTTCGCCGCGGCGAGCCGGGCCTCGGCCCCCTGCGCGGCGGACTCGACCTTGTCGTCCTCGACGAGCGCGTCGATGGCCTTCCACGTCGGGGGCGCCTTCGCTGCGGGGGCCGCCACGGACACGGAGGACAGCGCTAGGGACAGCAGGCACAGGACGACGGCGGCGGTACGCGGGCGCGGTGGAGAAGACATAGGGGCGGCACTCTAGACGCCGCCCGCGCCCGTGGCGTTCCCTTCGCTGTTTTCAGGTCGCCGGGGTCGCCGGGGCCCTGCGCCGCAGCCCCACCACGTAGACCTCCATGCTGGCGCCGCGCGTGGCCTCCGGACGGACGATCTTCACCTCTTCGAAGTGCTTGCGCACCTCGTCACGGAAGGCCTCGAAGTCGCCCCCCATGAAGACCTTGGCCACGAACGTGGCGCCGGGCCGGCCGCGCGCGGCGGCCACCTCCAGCGCCTTGCCCGCGAGCCGCAGGCTGCGCGCCTCGTCCGTGCCCTTGATGCCGGACGTCTTGGGCGCCATGTCGGAGATGACCGCGTCGTAGGGACCGTCGTACAGCGAGGCCAGCTTCGCGTCGAAGTCGTCCGCGAGCACGTCCAGCACCGCCGTCGTCACCCACTTCTGGGAGAAGGGCCGGATGGCCGCGATGTCCACGCCGATGACGCGCCCGTTCATCCCCACCGCGTCCGCCAATATCTGGAGGAACCCGCCCGGCGCCGCGCCCAGATCCAGCACCGCCGCGCCCTTCTTCACGGACCCGGGGAAGCGCTTGAGGATCTCATCGACCTTGAACGCGGAACGCGCTCGCAGTCCCTCTTGCTTGGCTTTCTGGAAATAGTGGTCTTTAGGACGGTAGGGCTTGCCCATGTCAGAAGCCGTCCCTAGCATCCGCTACTGTCTTCGGAAAGCCGGAGCAGTCGCGGCCTGTCGGCTGGCCGCGCCCACGGACTTCGCCGGAGGGTTGGTGGCATGGGCACCCGGAGCGTGACAGCGGCCTTGTGCATCTCCCTGCTCTTCGCGGGCGGGGCGGCGTTCTGCTACGCGCGCGCGGAGGCCCTCCAGGCGGAAGGCCGCTGGCTGATGGCCCGGGGCAGCGCCCAGGCCTCCGACTTCGCCCAGAAGCTGGACGGCACCTCCGTGGATGCCCAGCTGAAGACCTTCAAGGAGCGCCGCGGCGTGATGGAGCAGGCCCACCGCTGGCAGCGGGGCATGCTGCTGGGCATCATGGCCGCCGTCCTCTCCGGCCTGTCCGCCTACGTCCTCTTCCTCCTCAAGCGGCTGGACGACCAGCTCCTGGACGCCACCGGCGAGCTGCGCCGGCCCCAGGAAGCCTCCTCCCTGTCCGCCCCGGCGTTCGCGCCCAGCGTCCAGCGCTAGGCGGGACTCTGGCAGGATGCCCCCCGTTGGATTCTGACGGGGAGGACCGCCATGCCCGGCTGCGCGCACTGCGGACACGCACTCGACATCATCGCGAATCAAGTGGGCCGGAGCGCCACGTGCCCCAGCTGTGAAGAGGACCTGCGCTCGTGCCGCAACTGCCGGCACTTCGACGAGTCCGTGGCCAAGGCCTGCAAGGAGCCCTTCGCGGAAGTGCCCCGCGACAAGGACGAGGCCAACTTCTGCGAGCTCTTCCAGCTGGGCGAAGGCGGCCTGCACCAGAAGGCCTCACGCGACGCGATGCTCAGCGCCGCGGAGGCCCTCTTCGGCAGGAAGTAGCTAGAAGCCGTACAGCTTGGAGATGATCTCCTTCATCACCTCGGAGGTGCCGCCGCCGATGGTGATGAGCCGCACGTCGCGCCACATGCGCGCGATGGGCGTCTCCTCGATGTAGCCCATGCCGCCGAAGAACTGCTGGCAGTCGTAGGCCACGCGCTGGGCCAGGTCTCCGGCGAACAGCTTCGCCATGGAGATCTCCTTCACCGGGTTCTCCTTCCGGTCGTAGAGGTCCACCGCGTAGTAGTTGAGCCGCCGCGCCGCCTCCACCGCCGTCAGGTGCTCCACGAACTTGTGGCGCCACACCTGGAACTTGATGAGGGGCCGGCCGAACGCCTCGCGCTCGTTGCCGTACTGGAGGGCGTCCTCCAGCATCCGGTCCATGCCGCCCACCGTGGTGATGGCGCCCACCAGGCGCTCACCCTGGAAGTTGGTCATGATGTGGTAAAAGCCCTGGTTCTCCTCGCCCAGCACGTAGCGCGCGGGGATGCGGCAGTCCTCGAAGTAGAGGATGGCCGTGTCCGAGGACAGGTTGCCAATCTTGTCCAGCTTCTTGGAGATGCTGAACCCCTTCACGTCCGTGGGGAACGTCACCAGGGAGATGCCGCCGTAGCCCTGCTCGCCGGTGCGCACCGCCAGCGTGATGAAGTCCGCGCGCGTGCCGTTGGTGATCCACATCTTGCTGCCGTTGATGACGTAGTCGTCGCCGTCCCGGCGCGCCGTCGTCTTGATGCTCGCCACGTCCGAGCCGCACCCCGGCTCGCTCACGCCCAGCGCCGCGATGCGGTCGCCCTTGAGCGCGGGCTCCAGGAACTCGCGCTTCTGCTCGTCGGTGCCAATTTCATTGATGATGGGCGTGGCCATCTGGCTCTGCACCAGGAGCGCCATGTTCACGCCCGCGTTGCGGCTGCGCGACAGCTCCTCCGCGAACGCCGTCACGTACCAGTAGTCCAGGCCGCTGCCGCCGAACTTCGGGTCGTGGCTGATGCCCAGGAAGCCCAGCTCGCCGCACTTCTTGAACAGCTCCTTGGGGAAGATGCCTGCCCGGTCCCACTCCAGACCGTAGGGCGCCATCTCCTTCTCCACGAAGGCGCGCACCGACCTGCGAAACGCCTCGTGCTCCTCGGTGAACGGGTTGAGCATCGCAAGTCCTCTTGAGGGGTTGTCCCGCTGTGGGTTGATTCGCGAGTCAATAACAGGCCCCTGGCGTCAGCCACAAGCGACGCCCTGCGTCCCCACCGCGCCCGACGCCCGCCTTCCTGGTGACGCAGCGCGCCGGCAGCGGTGTTGTGAAGAAGATTGAAGGCCTGCCGGGCAGGCGGCCAACCCCGCGGGATGACTGGGGAGTGGATAGTCCGCACTCCGGAGTATCCTCTTGACAGATAATCGAGTGTCGGTAATTTCTAGCCCACAAAGAATTAGCCGGAGCAGGAGCCAGGGCGGGTGTCCCGCCGGCGAACCGGCAGGAGTTCGGACGCGTGAATCAGCGAATCTTGGCTGCCGTGGTGGCCGTGGCGGTGTCGACGGCGGGGTGCTCGAAGGCGGGCGCGGAGAAGGCGCAGCTTCCGACGCAGCAGGAAGGCTCCAACGCGCTGGGCGTCAAGGCGATCACCCCGGCCACGGAGCTGGAGCAGAACGTGACGCGCGTCACGGGCCAGGTCCGCTCCAAGCAGGAGGCCGTCCTGGGCCCCCAGGCGACGGGCACGCTCGCGAAGGTGAACGTCCGGGTGGGCGACAAGGTGAAGAAGGGCGACGTGCTGGCGCAGCTGGACACGTCCAACGTCTCCATCGCGGTGGATCAGGCGAAGGCGGCCAAGGACATGGCGGAGGCCGCGCTGCAGCTGGCCACCAGCAACCTGGAGCGCACGCGCAAGGTGGCCGAGTCCGGCGGCGTCGCGGCCAACGCGCTGGAGCAGGTGGAGATTGGCCAGAAGCAGGCCGCGGCGCAGGCGGCCCAGGCCGGCGCGGCGTACCGGCTGGCGGTGGAGAACCTGCGCGACCACAGCATCGTGGCGCCCTTCAACGGCATCATCACCGCGCGCACCAAGAACGTGGGTGACTCCGTGGCGATGACGCCCTCCACCCCGGTGTTCTCCATCGTGGACACGGACGGGCTGGAGATCCGGATGCTGGTGCCGGAGTCCGTCATCGACAACGTGACGCCGGGCACCGTGACGCCGGGCACCGTGAACCCCAGCGGCATGCGCTTCGAGGCGAAGGTGGCCAACGTGGGCGCCGTCATCGACGCGCAGAGCCGCACCGTGGAGGTGCTGGCGGACGTGACGGGCAAGACGGAGCACCCGCTGCGCCCCGGCGCGCTGGTGGAGATGGACTTCTCCAAGGCCGGGGGCGACGTGGGCAACGGCCTGTTCCTGCCGGCGCAGGCCGTCAGCAGCAAGGGCCAGGATGGCTTCGTGTGGGTGGTGCAGGACGGCACCGTGCGCAAGCGCGACGTGCGCGTGCAGCGCGTGCTGCCGGGCTACGTGAAGGTGCTGCAGGGCCTGACGGCGGAGGAGCGCGTGCTCGCCGACGCCTCGTTGGACGTCAAGGAGGGGACCGCCGTGCGCGTCGCGCAGTAGCGGTCCCTCCTCCCCTCTTCTTCCCTGGGTATCTGAATGCTCAAGACCTTCATTTCACGGCCCATCTTCACCGCCATGCTGATGCTGGCGGTGGTGGTGTTCGGCCTGTTCGCCTATCCGAAGATCGGCGTGGATCAGTTCCCCGACGTCGACTTCCCCGTCGTCACCGTGACGACCATCCTCCCGGGCGCGGACCCGGAGACCATCGAGAAGAACGTCTCCGACCCGCTGGAGGAGGCGCTCAACACGCTCAACGGCGTGGACACGCTCAAGTCCATCAACGTCGAAAGCGTTTCGCAGATCGTCGTGCAGTTCAAGCTGTCCACCAAGGTGGACATCGCGGCGCAGGACGTGCGCGACCGCGTGCAGGCCACGTTGAGCAAGCTGCCGGACGAGGTGGAGACGCCCGTCGTGGAGAAGTTCGACATCGGCGCGGCCCCCATCATCACGCTGGCGCTCGCGGGCGCCCTGCCGGTGGAGGAACTGACGCGCGTCGCGGATGACATCGTGAAGCCGGCCCTCCAGCGTCAGCAGGGCGTGGGCAGCATCGACATCGTCGGTGGCCGTGAGCGGGAGATCCAGCTCGTGGTTGACCCGCAGCGGCTGCGCGGCTTTGGCCTGGCCATCAGCGACGTCAGCCAGGCGCTCAAGGCCCAGAGCCTGGACGTCCCGGGTGGCCGCAGCATGGACAGCGGCCGTGAGCGCATCGTGCGCCTCACGTCCGAAGCGAAGAGCGTGGAGGAGATCCGCAACATCATCATCACCAGCGCGGGCGGCTCTCCCATCCGCGTACGCGACATCGCGGAGGTGGTGGACGGCCCCGCGGAGCAGCGCTCGGGCGCGAAGAGCGGCGAGCGCAGCGCGGTGGCGCTGGTGGTGCGCAAGCAGTCCGGCTCCAACACGGTGCAGGTGGCGGACCTGGTGCAGGAGTCGCTGGGCGAGATCAACAAGTCGCTGCCCGCCGGAGTCCAGGTGGAGACGGTGACGGACAACGCGCGGTTCATCCGCTCGTCCATCCACGCGGTGCAGGAGGACCTCATCCTGGGCGGCGTGCTCGCGGTGCTCATCGTGCTCGTGTTCCTGCGCAACCTGCGCTCCACCATCGTGGCGGCCATCGCGCTGCCGGTGTCCGTGGTGGGTACGTTCGCGGTGATGGCGGCGCTGGGCTTCACGTTCAACATGATCACGATGTTGGCGCTGACGCTGTCCATCGGTCTGCTCATCGACGACGCCATCGTGGTCATCGAGAACATCGTCCGTCACATGGAAGAGGGCGCCTCGCCCATGCAGGCCGCGCTGGAGGGCGCCGGACAGATTGCCCTCGCGGTGCTCGCGGTGACGCTGGCCATCGTGGCGGTGTTCATCCCGGTGGCCTTCATGGACGGCATGATCGGCAAGTTCTTCTACCAGTTCGGCGTCACGGTGGCGGTGGCCACGCTCATCTCCTACGTGGTGTCCATGACGCTCACGCCGATGCTGTCCTCGCGCCTTTTGCGTGAGCACGGCCACCCGACGGGCATCTCCGCGGCGGTGGAGAAGGTGCTGGTGGGCATGGAGAACGGCTACCGGAAGATCCTGGGTGGCATCCTCCGTCATCGCGCGCTCACGATGGTCGTCGCGGTGGTGGTGCTCTTCGCGACCTTCGGCCTGGCCCGCTTCCTCAAGTTCACGTTCATCCCGGAGCAGGACAACGGCAACATCAAGCTCACGGTGGAGCTGCCCATCGGGTCCACCATCCAGGAGACCCAGACGCAGTTGGACACCTTCGCGGCCCAGGTCCGGGCGCTGCCGGGCATCGCCTCCACGTTCACCACCGCCGGTGGCGGCGTGCAGGAGGAGGTCCACAAGGGCGAGGTGCTCATCAACCTGAAGCCGGTGAAGGACCGCGCCTTCAAGCAGAGCGAGCTCAAGGCCTACCTGCGCCAGAACATCCACCCGCCCCAGGGCATCACCGTGGCGGTGCAGGACGTGACCGCGGTGTCCGGTGGTGGCGCGCGCTCGCAGCAGGTGCAGTTCAACCTGCGCGGCGACAACTGGAAGGAGCTGACGGAGTCCGCGGAGAAGATGCGCCAGGCGATGCTCAAGAACCCGGGCCTCACCGACGTGGACATGACGTACCGCTCCGGCAAGCCGCAGTACGACGTGCAGGTGGACCGCGACCGCGCGGCCACGCTGGGCGTTCCGGCCGCGTCCCTGGGCCAGACGCTGCGCGCCTACCTGGGCCGCGACAAGGTGCTGGACTACCGCGAGGGCGGTGAGACGTACGAGGTGAAGCTGCGCCTGCCGCCGGAGACGCTGGCCTCCGCGGACGCGCTCGGTCAGCTGGCCGTGCGCTCCCCCACGGGACAGCTGGTGGAGCTGCGCAACCTGGCCCGCATCATCCCCGCGGAAGGGCCGGTGCAGATCGACCGTCAGTCGCAGAAGCGGCAGGTCACCATGCTGGCGAACCTGAAGGAGGGCTACGCACTGTCGGACGCCATCACCTACATGCAGGGCTACGCCGCCAAGGAGCTGCCCAAGAGCGTCACGGGCGAGCTGGAAGGCAACGCGAAGGAGCTGGGCAAGTCCGTGGCCGCGTTCGGCACGGCGCTGCTGCTGGGCATCATCCTCATCTACATGATCCTCGCGGCGCAGTTCGAAAGCCTCATCCACCCGTTCACGATCATGCTGTCCTTGCCCTTCGCCTTCATCGGGGCCATTGGCGGCCTGCTCATCACCGGCCAGTACATGTCCATGTTCGCCCTCATCGGCGTCATCATGCTCATGGGCCTGGTGGTGAAGAACGGCATCCTCCTGGTGGACTTCACGCTGCAGGTCCGTGAGAAGGGCCGCACGGCGCACGAGGCGCTCCTCGAGGCCGCTCCGGTGCGTCTGCGTCCCATCCTGATGACGACCATCGCGATGATCGCCGGCATGATCCCGGTGGCCATCGCCAAGGGCGACGGCGCGGAGACGCGCGCGCCCATGGCCATCACCATCATCGGCGGCCTCATCACCTCCACGTTCCTCACGCTGGGCGTGGTGCCGGTGGTGTACTCGCTGCTGGATCAGCTGGCCGCGCGCTTCAAGCGCAACAAGGGCAGCGACCCCGGCTTCGCGGGTGGCTCTGGCACGGCGCACGGTCCGTCCAACCAGGACCGTGAGCGGGAGGCCGCGGCGGCCGCGGCCCGGGTGGAGACGGCCTGATGCGCCGCCCCACCTCCATCACCTCCCCCTCGGAGTCCGAAGTGCGCTCCGAGGGGAAGGACGAGGCCGCTGACGAGAAGGCCGTGATGGAGCGCCTGCTCCAGGAAGGGGACCAGTCCACGCCGGACTCACGCCGCTTCATGGGGCTCATCCGGGAGCTGGCCCACTTCCGCTCCCTGAGGGACCCGCTGGCGAGCCTCTGTGACGACATGCGGCTGACCCCCACCCAGGTGCACGCGCTGGGGTGGCTGGGCATGGACGGCCCCATCCAGGTGGGGGTGCTGGCGCAGCGCATCGGCATCACCAAGAAGACCATCACCGGCGTGGTGGACCGCCTGGAGGACATGGGCATGGTGGAGCGCGGCCGGGACGCGGAGGACCGCCGCGCCGTCACCGCGAAGCTCACCGACCGGGGCTGTGAAATCTACAAGGTCATCCAGCTGATGACGGACGCGGGCATCCGGCGGTTGATGGGCCTGCTTCCCGAGGATGACCGCGAGGCGCTGTTCGGCATCATCGAGCGGATGCTCGCCCGGATGAAGGCCAGCGCCCCGCCGCGCTGAAGACGGCCCCCAGGTGCGTGGACGGGCGCGGGCTGCGACACTGCCCGCGCCCATGCTCCCCTCCTTCGTGGCCCTGCTCGGGCTTGGCCTGAGCGCCGCTCCCCCGCCCTCCCCTCCCTCCGCGTCCGCGGTGCTCCACGAGCAGTGCCGCGCGCACGCGGCGGATCCAACCAGGCCCTGGGCGCTCGCGCACGGCATGGACCTGGACGGGAAGGCCTTCCGTGCGCGGGATGGCCGCGCGGCCTCGGACGCCATCGTCGCGGGGTTCCTGCGCCGCGACGCGCCTGACGCGGGAGGCACGGCCCGCTACTTCTTCGACGCCTTCACCCCGGACGGCACGCCCGTGGAGCCCCACCCGGCGCTCCAGGTGAAGACCTTCCTGCTCGCGGGCTACCCGCGCTCGCAGGCGTTTCCCACGGCGTGGGGCAAGGTGACGCTGGGGGAGCTGGTGGCGTCGCTCCAGCACGACTTCCGCCCCGCGCTCGCCGCGTCGCCGGATGGAGCCTGGGCGCTGGACGCGCTGTCGCACGTGCTGAAGCCCGGGGACTCGTTCGTCAACGGCGCGGGGGAGACGGTGCGCATGGACGCGGTGATGGACACCGCGCTCGCCACGCTGGAGTCCGCGAACGCGGAGCTGCTCCGGGGCATGAAGGCGGGCCTGCCGCAGGTGCCCAAGAACAAGCAGGGCATCTACGCGCACCCGTGTGGCGGGCTCCACTTCTTCCAGGCCGTCGCGGGGTGGGCGCGGTTTCCCGCCGTGCGCAAGGCGTGGGGCCCGCGGCTGGACGCGCAGGTGGACGTGCTGGTGTACCGGCTGGGCTCGGAGGCGAAGCAGTACGAGGCCGCGCTCACCGCCGCGCCCGCGTACCGCGTCCCGGTGCTGGTGCAGATGGTGAAGTTCTACGGCCACTTCCTGGAGGCCCTGGGGCGCTACCGGGACGAGACGGGCTGGAAGCCCACGCCCGCGCAGGCCCGCGCGGTGGCGGAGGCGAAGGCCGCGCTGGAGCACGCCACGCGGAGGCTGGAGGCCACGGGCGCCTTCCGCGACACGGAGGCGCTGTCCCGGACGCAGCCCCAGCTCGCCCTGGACCTGGTGGGCGATGCGTGCCACGCGGCGCGCGGCTGGGACCTGTGGGCCTCCGCGAAGGCCCGCTGAGTCACGGGCTCAGGGCCCGTCCTGACGCTGGCCCCCCGGCTTGAACCGCAGGAGCCCCGCGGAGAGCGCCGCCTTCCCGGAGGCCATCCACCGCCGGCCCCGCTGCCGCGCGACCATCACCGAGCCCAGCACGAGCCGCTGCGCGCGCATCTGGAGCAGGTCCGCGCGCAGCTCCCTGGGCGTCACGGTGCGGATGCGGCCCTGCGCGTAGGCCTCGGCGATGGCGCGGCGCTGGAGCTTGCCGCTGCTCGTCTTCTGGAGCTGGCCGTAGCGGATGAAGAGGACATCTTGCGGCGCGAGCGTCACGCCCACCGTCTCCAGCACCGACTGGCAGACCTGCTTGCGGCTGTCCTCCAGGCGCTCCAGCGCGGACGGGTGGTTCACCTCCGCCAGCACCACGATGCGCCCCTGCGCCTGGATGACGGCGGTGCGGCCCGGGCGGATGAAGCCCAGCCGCTCCACGGCCTGCTCGAAGTCCCCGGAGAAGAAGCTCTGGCCGTTCACCTTGATGCGGTCGTTGATCCGCCCGGTGATGAAGAGCTCGCCCTCCTTCTGGAAGCCCAGGTCGCCCGTGGCGAAGAAGCCGTCGTCGCCTCCAAGGGGCCGGTCGTCCAGGAAGTACGACGGCGCCAGGCTGCCGCCGCGCAGCTCGACCTCCCCCAGCTCACCTTCACCGCACAGCTGTCCATCCTCCGCGCGCAGCCGCACCTCGAACTCCGACAACGGACGGCCCACGGAGATGGCCGGCTGGCCGTTGGGCGCGGTGATGACGCTCACCTTCTGGCCCCGCGCCACGCTCGCGACAATCAACACCGTCTCCGCCATGCCGTAGCAGGGCATGAACACGTCGCGCCGCAGGCCACACGGGGCGAGGATGTCCAGGAACTGCTCCAGGTTGGGGATGTTGATGGGCTCGCTGCCCAGGTAGATGCCCTGGACGCTCGACAGGTCCAACCGCTTCAGGTCGTCCGCGTCCGCCGACTTGAGCGACTTCAGCGCGTAGTCGATGGCGAAGTTGGGGATGACGGAGCCCGCCACCCGTTCGGAGGAGATGAGCTCCAGCCAGCCCATGGGGTCCATCAGGAACGACGCGGGCTGGGACAGCAGCAGGTCATTGCCCGCCGCGAGGCAGGTGAGCAGCCCGCCGATGAGCCCCATGTCGTGGTACAGCGGCAGCCAGCTCGTCACCCGCTCGTCGACCGTGCGGTAGTCGTGCCGGATGATCATCCGCAGGTTCGCGGCCAGGTTCTCGTGGGTGATGGGCACGCCCTTGGGGAACGACGTGGACCCTGACGAGAACTGCACGAACGCCAGCTCCCCGGGCGCCACCTCGCGCAGCTTCGCACCGGGGCGCTTCGCGCCCGCGGATGGCAGCGGCAGCCGCTCCAGGGGCAGCTCCAGCCCGGCCAGGCTTGGCACGTCCAGCACCACCGAGGCGCTGTAGCGCTCGCGGATGCGCGCGAGGAAGTCCCGGTAGGGCCCCTTCGGCGTGCTCAGGATGTACGGCTTCACGGACAGGGGCACCGCGCCCAGCTCCATCAGCCCCAGGAAGGAGAAGATGACGGACGAGGAGGTTTCGAAGGGCAGCACCACGCGCGTGCCCGGCGCCACGCCGCGCGCGCGGAAGTGCTCCGCCGCCCCTGCCACCCGGGAGGCGAACTCCCGGTAGGGCACGAACTCCGACGGCGCGACGAAGTCGTCGTAGAGAAACAGGCCGCGCCGCGGATCCACTGACTCCAACCGCTGGATGATGTCGAGCATTCGAAAAACCTCCCCTCCTCCGGGTCCTTCAGTGCGCGGGCGCCACCTGACGCATCCACGCGAGCACGCGGGGTAGCACCTCCGCGCGGGCGCGCTCCCCGCGCACCACGTCGAAGTGGCCCGCTTCCCAGCTCAGCCCCTGCGCGCGCCCCAGGACGAACAGGTCCTTGCGGGCACTGCCCAGGTGGGCCACCAGCTTCTCCACGCGCTGCGGTGACGCATGGAACATGTCCGCCGCGCCCACGCCCGCGAACACCGGCAGCGTCACGTTGCCCAGCGCGCGCCAGTAGTCCGTCGCGCCGTCCGCGCTCCGGAACGCGCCCGTGGGCGCCCAGTCCGTGAACTGCCGCATCACGCCCGCCGGTTCGTCCCAGGGCCCCTGCCTCAGCGCCTTCGCCGGGAAGCGTCCCAGCATCCCCGCCACCGCGGCCGAGAAGCCCAGCTGGAAGCGCTTCTTGAACCCGCCGTCGCTGTAGTCGTTCACCGCCGAGGACAGCGTGCACACGCCGGACAGCGATGCCTGGAGCGAGGGGTCCACGCCCAGGGCCGCCAGCGCCGCGTAGCCCGCCATGCTGTGGGCCAGCAGGAACAGCGGACCGGCGTGACGTGCGCCCACGGCCCGCACCAGGTCCGGGATGTCGTGGCGCACGTACGTGTCGAAGCTCCAGTCGTACGCGCGCTTCGCCGGCCAGCGGCTCTTGCCATGCCCGCGCAGGGATGCGACGTACGCCACGCAGCCCGCGTCCACGAACGTGCGCGCGGCCCCGTCGCCCTGCCCGCCCAGGAAGAAGCGGCCGTCGGAGAACAGGCCCGGCACGAAGAGGACGCCGGGCGCGGAGTCCGGCGTCCCGGACATTCTCGCCTCCACGACGTGCAGCGCGTGCTCCTGGGACGTGGGCACCCAGAGGTCCTGCGACGTGAACTCCGGCTTCACGTGCGTGCTCATGGAAGCGACTCCTCGACGGGAGCCACCGGAGCGCGCGCGGCGTCCAGGAACTGCTGCAGCGACGCGAGCGACCGCTCCCGCGCGTCCAGGAAGGCCACGCTCACCAGCGCCTCCACCGCCACCCGCCCGTCCGCCGCCAGGAACACGCGCTGACGGAACCGCGCGCGGTAGTGGATGCCGTCCGGCTCCAGCTCGTCCGCCGCGGGCGACTCCAGCTCCGTGCGCACCACCACTTCGCCCGGGGGAATCTCCCGGCGGTAGTCCACCTCCACGCGCGACACCACGGCCACCACCGGCCCTCCGCGCCTCAGCCCCTGCCGCTCCAGCCAGGCCCAGCGGCCGGCCTCCAGGTACTCCAGCGTGGTGGCGTTGTTCACGTGCCCCAGGGTGTCCAGGTCATTGGGACGTACGCGCAGCGTGAGCGACGACTCTTCGAAGTGCACGGGGGGATGTCCTTCGGCTGTCGGGGGAGGACAGCGACTTCAGGGGGATGGAGCGCGCGTCACGATGACCACCGTCGAGACGAACCCTCCGCTATGCGACAGCGATACAGCGACCTGCAGGCCCTCGCGCGCCAGGTGCGTCGCGAGCGTGCCGTGAAACCGGAAGCGCGGCGCGTGCCGGGCGTCGTGGACGAGCTCCGCGTCCGTCCAGAACCAACCGTCGACCGCGGGCAGCGCCTTGAAGAGGGCCTCCTTCGCGCTGAAGCCCGCCGCCAGGCTCTGCAACGGATCCACCGCGCGCTCGAAGTGGGCGAGCTCCGCGGCGGTGAAGAAGACGTCCGGCTCCCGCAGGGCCCGTGCGGCCTCCAGCTCCGAGATGGCCTGGAGGTCGTGGCCCAGGCCCATCAGCACCCGACGAGGTCCATCCAGGTGTTCTCCAGCTCGTCTCGCGACGTCACCGTGATGCCGGTGATGCGCTTGAGCGCGTGGAAGATGAGCTGCTCCTTCTTGCGCAGCGCGTCCGGCGCATAGAAGCCCTCGCGGTGCCGCACCTGATCCCACCAGTTGACGTGCGTCTCGCGGGACTCCACATGCTCGCGCTTGCTGCCGTGCACTTCGCCGCCGTCGCGCAGGAACAGGTGCGCCACCGCGAACGCCTCCTTCGCCTTGTACGCGCCGCTGTCCACCAGCGCCTTGGCGAAGGCGATGAAGTAGTTCATGTGCTGCACTTCGTCCGCGGCCACCTGCTTGAACAGCGCGCGCAGGCCCGGGTCCTGGACCATCTGCGAGCACTGGCCGTAGTCCACCGCCGCCACCACCTCGGAGATGGACAGCAGCGTGAGCGTGCGCAGCATGTCGTCGTCCGGGAAGACCTTGCGGAACTCCATGAAGGTGGCGTCGGTGATGGGCTCCAGCCGCAGCACCGTGGACAGGCGGTTGAACGCCGTCTCGTGGTGCGCCTCCTCCTCGTTCCAGTAGCGGCTCCACGTGCCGCACGCCTGCATGATGGCGGCGACGGTGGGGTTCTGCTCCTGCCACCGGCGGCACTCCTGGTCCGCCAGCCGCTCCAGCCGGTCCGCGCCCGGCTTCGTCGTCAGCTCCGCCCGCCCCGCGTTCCACACCATGTGCCGGTCGGCTTCGCCCACGTGCGCGAAGTCCACCTGGGCCAGCATCTCCACGACGCTCCAGCGCCGCGATTCATGCAGCCGCTGCTGCTCCCAGGTGATGTCCACCAGCGACAGGCCCCGCCGGGTGAGGGCTTCGTACAGCTCCGTCAGGATGGCCGGGCGGCCTTCGCGCGGGTGGAGGGGGGAGGGAGCGACCGTCGCTTCTTCGTGCTCGAGGATGCGCACCAGGACGCTCATGCCGATTTCCGCTCCGGGTTCGTGACTTCGCCCATGAACACCGCCAGGACCTTGGACACCGGCGTGTCCAGCGACAGCGCCGGCAGGCGGACCCGGAGTCCAAAGTCCTTGCGCAGCCCGTTGGATGTGCGGGCAAAGGCTTCCATCAGGTCCACGCTGTTGGTCATTCGCTCGGAGCGTGTAATCAGCGCCGCGAGTGTGAGGTCCTCGGAGAACAATTCCAACTCCGTGAGTCCCACGTTCTCGGCGAACTTCCGCCGGATATATGACTCGAGCTCCTGCGCGTCGGGCACGGAATACCTTCCTTCCCAGGGCTTGAAAGTCGATTTCCAGTCCGAAAACCGGAAAAGATCTAACTGTGGCTCCAGAGCTGTCAATCAGCAACGGGTCACTTTGGATCCGCGCACGAACCCGCCCTCACAGGTTCGTTTCACGCGTCATTCATGCAATCAGGCGCGAGATTTCCTCAGCCGTGAAACCCGCGTCTTCCAGGATGGCGCGCGAGTGCTGTCCCAGCGTGGGCGGTGGACGCAGCGGGACGTCGCCCATGCGCAGGGGCGTGAGCAGGTGCGTGACGCGGATGCCGCGCTGCGCATCGTCCGTCTCCACGAAGAGGCCGCGCGCGCGCAGCTGCGGATCCGCGAGCACCTCGTCGCCTTCCGCCACCGGCTCCACGCAGAACTCCGCGCCGGAGAGCTGCTCGCGCCAGTGCGCCAGGGGCTGGCTCGCGAAGATGCGGGTGAGCTCCGCCTTCACGCGCGCGCCGTCCTCGCCGCCCGAGTACGCGTCATCCAGCAGCTCCGGACGGCCCAGCTTCGCGCAGAGCGCGCCGAAGAACTTGGGCTCCAGCGCGCCCACCGCGAGCCAGCGGTCGTCCGCGGTGCGGTACAGGCCATAGCTGGGATAGCCGCCGTTGAGCGGCTCGCTTCCGCGCTGGAGCGGCGCGCCCTCCTTCCCCATGAACAGGCGCGAGGCCAGGTGCAGGTGGAGGAACGCCAGCGCGCCGTCCGTCATGGACACGTCCACGAAGCGGCCCACGCCGGTGCGCTCGCGCTCGTGCAGCGCGGCCAGGATGCCCACCAGCGCGAAGAGGCTGCCGCCGCCAATGTCCGCCATCTGCACGCCCGGGAACGCGGGCGCGCCACCGGCCTCGCCGCCGTAGCCCAGCAGGCCCGCGCGGGCCACGTAGTTGAGGTCATGCCCCGCCTTGAGCCGGTCCGGCCCCGTCTGGCCGTAGCCGGAGATGGCGCAGTAGATGAGCCGCGGGTTCTTCTGGCGCAGCACCGCTTCGCCCACGCCCAGCTTGTCCATGACGCCGGGGCGGAAGCTCTCCACCAGCACGTCGTAGTGGGACACGAGGCGCAGGAGCGCTTCACGGCCTTCCGGCGCCTTGAGGTTCAGCGTGAGCGAGCGCTTGTTGCGGTGCAGCCCGTAGTAGAGCGCGCCCTCCCCGTCTCGGTGCGGCGGCATGTGGCGGGTGGCGTCCCCCACGTCCGGGTCCTCCACCGTGTCCACGGTGGCGCCCAGGTCCGCGAGCACCAGCGTCGCGTACGGGCCGGGCAACAGGCGCGACAGGTCCAATACCCGCAGGCCTGCGAGGGGGGAAGACGGCTCGGACATGGGAGGGGGCTCCAGGGGGAAGTGGAGACATGCAGACGGCGCGTCCCCACAAGGGTGACGCGCCGTCGGTACGGCAAGCTACGGAGAGGCTCAGGCCAGCAGCTTCGCCAGCTTCATGGCGAGGCCCATGTCCATCGGCTTGAACTTGAGCTTGCCCTGCATGGCGGCCATCTGCGGGTTCAGCTTGCCCTCGCGGATCTTCACGAAGTCGTCGTTGCTGACGGTGACCGTCATCTTCGACGCGCCGTTGAGACCCTCGGACACCCAGCCCTCGGACTTGGTGGTGTCCAGCGTCCACTTGCCGCCACCGTCACCGGAGACGTCGAAGTGGATGATGGCGTTGATGTCCTTCGCCAGCTCCGGCTTCGCCTGAAGCTTCTCGGGAATCTGCCCCTCGATGATGTCCTTCGCGGTCGCCATGACTCGCTCCTTGGTATTCAGCGTTGATTGGTGAATCAGGCCTGCGCGGACCGTAGTGGCGCCCCACCGTCGGGTCAAGCACGGCCACGGGGTGCATGCTCAGACGCGCGAGGTGTCCGCCGAGGGGTTGAGGGACTGTCGCACCATCGACAGCAGGTCGTTGAGCTCGAAGGGCTTGGCCAGGTGGCCCATGGCGCCAATGTCCTTCGCCTTGCTGCCGACGTTGCGGTCCGCGCTGAGGACGATGATGGGGATGCCCGCGAAGTCCGGCTTCTGGCGCATGCGCTGGGCGAACTCCCAGCCGTCCATCACCGGCATCATCAGGTCCAGGAGGATGAGGTGCGGAGGGTCCGGCTCCAGGCGCTCCAGGGCCTCCTTGCCGTTGCGCGCACGGCGGATCTCGAAGCCTTCGGCCTCCAGGATCTCCGAGAGCGCCTCCAGGATGTCGGGATCGTCGTCCACGACGAGCACCACGGGTGCGTCAGTCTGCTGTGCGTTGAGCGAGGTCAGAGTTGTCTCCTCGATACCGCTTCCGGAGATGGATCATCCACCATCACTGGCCCCCCGGGTGCAAGAAATCAAGGGCCCCGCGGACGGAGCCGGAGCCCGTTGCAAAACCGACAGTCACTGCCCACCCTTCCGTTGATTCGAGGCACGGCCAGGGGAGGTCCGCGTGACGTGGATGGGGGAGACGCCTGGAGTCAACGAAACCGCGCCGGGGCTCGCGCTGCTGCCCCGTCAGGGGACACCTCGCCTGCTCGGCCCCCTGCTCCTGGACTACCTGGGGCTGGAGGCCCTGCCTCCCATGTCGGCCGTGACGGGCATCGACGGGCTGATGGCCGCCGTGGGCTTCCGACGCAAGAACGGCGAGCGCAACCTGTGGGAGCGCCAGGACCGCACCCTGCTGGTGGGCGAGGAGCCGCTGGAGGACGGCGGGCGCCTGGTCTGGGCGCTGCCGGTGCCCTGGAGCACGGAGCCGGCTTCACCCAAGGTGCCCCAGGCTTCACCGCCAGGCGAGCGCGTGGAGGACCGCGTGCGCTTCCTGTCGCTCGCGTCGCACGACCTGCGCGGGTCGCTGGCCAACATCCGCTCGTACGCGGCGCTGCTGCTCAACGGGCGCATCCCGCTGGAGCCCAAGGCGCAGCGCGGGCTGGAGACCATCCTGCGCAACGCGGACCGGGCGCTCTCCTTCGCCCAGGACTTCTTCGACTCCAGCCGCGCGGACCTGGGCGCGCTGGCGTGTGAGCGCGAGCGCCAGCCGCTGCTGCCCATCCTGGATGCCGCGGTGGAGCGCACGCGGGCCGCGGCGGCCGCCGCCAACGTGGGGCTGGAGCTGGACACGCTGCCGGAGCTGCCGGACGTGACGGTGGACGCGGGCCGCATCCAGCACGCGGTGGAGGCCTTCGTGCATCACCTGCTGGCACGCGCGCAGCCGGGCGAAGCGCTCCACGTGCGCGCCGAGCGCCTGGGGCACCAGGTGCGGGTGGAGGTGCGCCGCGACGGCGCGGCCGCTCCGGAAGAGGACATCACCGCTGTCTTCCAGTGCGAGGAGCGCGCCTTCCGCGAGCGCAAGCTGGAGGATCCGCTGCGCGTCTTCCTGGCCCGGCAGGAGGTGGAGGCCCACGGTGGACAGGTGGGCGCCCAGGCGGACGCGGGCGGCACCACCCTCTTCCTCACGTTGCCCTTATCGGTGCCAGCGGAACTCGGGCAGCCAGCGGGCTGGCAGGCGTGAGCCCCGGCCAGCGGAGTTGCTAGCGCGACCCACCTCCCACCGGTATGCTCCCCCGCGCATTTCGTGAGGAGCGAAGCCATGGGATTGAAGCTTCCTGAGATTCTTCTGATTTTCGCGGCGCTGCTGCTGCTGTTCGGCGGCTCGCGGTTGCCGCAGCTCGGCTCGTCCCTGGGCAGCGCGCTCCGCAACTTCAAGCGCGGCTTCTCCAGCGACGAGGAGAAGGACGACGCTGGCGACAAGAAGACCGGCACGCTGTCCGCGTCCACCACCGTGGACAAGGACGTCGCCGCCAAGTCGCCCAGCTCGCACGCCTGAGCGCGGGCCCGTCCGGGTGGGCCCGGGAAGGCCCCGCCCCTGACGTCAAGACATCACTGAACGTTCACCCGTGACGCCCGTACCGTGACCGCTCGAAAGCGGCCAGGGACGGGCGTCGGGCTTTGGTGCGTCAGTCCATGACCTTGGCGCCTTCGTACATGGCGTCGATGGTCTTGATGTACTTCTGGCTGGCGACCTTGCGCTTCACCTTGAGGGTGGGCGTGAGCTCACCGGACTCCTGCGTGAAGTCCGCGTCCATGACGGCGATCTTCTTGATGCTGGAGTACGGGGGGATCTCCGCGTTCACCTTCTTGATGATCTCCTCGACGGCCACCTTGATCTCCGGCCGCTGGGAGTTCTGCGCGTAGGTGCCCACCGGGATGCCCTTGTCCTCCAGGAGCTTCTTGGCCGGCTCCTCGGACACGGTGATCAGCGCCACCAGGAACGGCCGCTTGTCGCCGTACACCATGGCCTGGCTGATGAGCGGGAAGGTCTTGAGCGTGTTCTCGATGTTCTGAGGCGCCACGTTCTTGCCGCCCGCGGTGACGATGATGTCCTTCTTGCGGTCGGTGATGCGCAGGTAGTTGTCGGAGTCCACCTCGCCAATGTCGCCGGTGTGGAACCAGCCGTCCGGATCCAGCACCTCCGCGGTGGCGGCGGGGTTCTTGTAGTAGCCCTTCATCACGCAGGGGCCACGCACCAGGATCTCACCGTCCGAGGCGATCTTGATCTCCGTGCCCGGCACCGGCGGGCCCACGGTGCCGATCTTGATCTTCTCCACGCGGTTGGCGTTGCACGGCGCGCTCGTCTCCGTGAGGCCGTAGCCCTCCAGGACCTTGAGCTCGAGCAGGTCGAAGAAGTACGCGATCTTCCGGGACAGCGGCGCGCCGCCGGAGATGAAGATGCGCATGTTGCCGCCCAGCTTCTCGTCCAGGGTCTTGCGCACCTTGGAGAACACCAGCTTCTTGGCCAGGCTGAACTGGAGCGAGCTGTACTCGCGGCCCTGTCCCTTGGCCTCGGCGTACTCGTCGAAGAGGCCGAAGGCCCACTTGAAGAGCTTGCCCTTCACGCCGGGGGCGGCCGAGCCGTTGGCCACGACGTTGTTGTAGACCTTCTCGAACACGCGCGGCACGGACGGCAGCACCGTGGGGCGCGTCTCCGCCAGGTTCGCGAGCAGCTTGTCCACCGACTCCGCGATGATGAGGCGGAAGCCCATGGACAGCCACGCGGCCTTCACCACCTGGGCGAACACGTGCGCCAGGGGCAGGAAGAGCATGACGGAGTCGTCCGGCTTCATCATGCCCATGGCCTGGGTGGCCTTCGCTTCGTAGGCCCAGTTGCCGTGGGTGAGGATGACGCCCTTCGGGTCGCCCGTGGTGCCGGAGGTGTAGACGAGCATGTTGGTGTCGTCCAACTTCACCTGCGACACGCGCTCGGTGAACGCGGACTCGGCGGCCTGGGGGATGCCCTTGCCGGAGGCCACCATGTCCGCGAGCGACATCTCCTTGTCCCCGGAGATGGGGCCTTCGAAGACGACGATCTTCTGCAGCGTGGGGATGTCCCCCAGCTTGGAGCGAACGCGCGACAGGCGGCCCGCCTGCTTGGCGTCCTTCTCGTCGTTGTCGACGAGCAGCAGCTTCGTCTCCGAGTGGTTCAGGACGTAGCGGCACTCATCCGGCGTGTTGGAGCCATAGATGGGCACCGTGATGGCCTGGGCCGCGCTGATGGCCAGGTCCGCGATGATCCACTGCAAGCTGGTATTGGCGAAGATGGCGACCCGGTCCCCGGGCTGAACGCCCTGGGCGATGAGGCCCGCCGCCTGCGCCTTCACGTCCTCCAGCACCTGCGCGAACGTGACGTCCTGCCAGCGCCCGTCCTTCTTGTGCGTCACGCCTACCTTGGAGGCGTTCTGGGCCCGCTGAACGAGCAACTGGACGAGGTTCTGCTCCTGCGTCCCGCTCGCCGCGGGAGCCGTCGTGACCTGACTCTCTGCCCTCACTTGAGCTCCTCCTGGATGTCGGCATCCACCTTCTTGGCCCACTGCTGCACGCGCTGCCCCTCAGCGGGGTTGTACGCGGTGCTTCCCTGCTTGACCTTCTCGATTGCGGCGCTCGCGTCCTTCGCCTTGCCGTCCTTCAGCAACGTCTCGGCAAGGTAGTAGTGCGCGCGCAGCGACTGCGGAAACTTGGCGATGGCCTTCTGGTAGTACTCGGCGGACTTGCCCAGGTCGCGCTTGGGCCAGGGCAGCTCATAGAAGTAACGCCCCTTCACCAGCCAGGGTCCGCCGTACTCGTACGTGGCGTCGAGCTTCAGCGCGGTGTCCAGGCGCTCGTTGAACTTGCCCTCCAGCCCGTCGCCCAGCGCCTTCATGATGCCCACGGCCTGCGAGTAGGAGCCAATGCCGCAGGCGGCGAAGTAGTAGCCCTCCACGCGCGCCGGCTGGAGCTTTGCGGCCTTGTCCCCGGCCTCCCAGGTCTGCTTGCCCAGGACCATCTTGAGCTTCTTCTCCGTGGCGCCGTCCGCCTGCCACTGGAGGATGCGCGCCTTGCGCCACGCCAGGTCGAAGTCGTCCGGCGCGGCCTTCAGCGCCTCGGACACTTCCTTGTCCAGCGCCTTCACGGACTCCGCGTCACTGCGCTTCGCGTACAACGCGTCGAGTTGGTCGAGCAGCGCGGGATCCGCGGCGTTTGCCGGGATGGCCCAAAGCACCCAAAGGGCAAGCAATTTCAAGCGCATCGAAAAGCCTTAGCACGCACGCTCGCCTACCATCAACCGAACGTACCAGACGCAGCGCGGCAAAAACGAAGACGGGACCGGCAAGGTGCGAACACCCCGCCAGGTCCCGTCAGCGACGCAACAGATGCTGCCTTTTCCGCTTCCGCTTCAGGCCGCGTCGGCCGTGGCGGTGTGCTCCTCGTTCTCGTTGAACGCGATGAGGTAGCGCTCCAGGAAGTTCTTCGTCTTCAGCTCCACCTGGCGCACGCGCTCGCGCGACACGCCCCAGCGCTGGCCCAGCTCCTCCAGCGTCAGCGGCTTGTCCTGCGTGAGGCGCTCCTGGAGGATGTCCCAACCCAGGTCGCCAATGCGCTTGCGCACCTTGGCCAGGGCATCCTGGATTTCGGTGTCCTGCTCGCGGGAGAGGAACGACTCCTGCGGGGAGGGGCCGCCGTCCTCCAGCCGGTCGAGGAAGGTCGTCTCGCCCTCCTCGTCGATGGTGGCGTCCAGCGAGAAGTCCACCATGCTGCCGCGCTCCGCCTCACCGCCGCGCACCTGGCTGCGGTTGTCCTTCAGGTAGCGGGTGATGTAGGCGCGGATCCACCAGACGGCATAGGTGGCGAAGCGCACGTTCTTCTTCGGGTCGAAGTGCTCGATGGCCTTCATGAGGCCGACGTTGCCTTCCTGGATGAGGTCATCCAGGCGGGCCCCGCGGTTGGCGAACTTCTTCGCCACGGCGACCACGAAAGCGAGGTTGGAGCTGGCGAGCGTCTGTCGGGCGCTCTCGTCACCCTTGCGGGCCTGGCGGGCCAGCTCGTACTCCTGCTCACGCGTGAGCTGCTGGTGCCCGCCCAGGTGACGCAGGTAATGCGAAAGGCCCTCTGCCGCGAACTTCGTCGAGTTGGCCATGATTTCCCGTCCTTCCGTTCGTAACTGCCGGACGCGATGAATCCCCCGACGAACCGCGTCCATCTGTCACTAGGACGCGCAACGGCGGAAAGGGTTTCTCATTCCTTCCAAGAAGGGCATTTCCCCCTCTTACCCTTGTCAAAAGCCCGTCACGCACTCGCACTTCCGGGCCCTTGGCAGCGCGCGACGCGACGGGTGGGACAGCACCTACGTTTCCGGTCACGAGGTCTTCAACGCTTGAGCGCGGGGAAGATTTTCTCGGGATTGAGCAGACCTGATGGATCGAAAAAGGCCTTCAGGCGGCGCTGAAGTTCCAACAGCGCGGGCGCCTGCTCCAGCGCCAGATATTCCCGCTTCGCGTGCCCCACGCCGTGCTCACCGGTGATGGTGCCTCCCAGCTCCACGGTGAGCACCAGCATGCGCCGCAGCGCCTCGTCCACGAGGGGGCGCTGGCTGGCACCTTCGTAGAGGATGTTGGCGTGCAGGTTGCCGTCGCCCGCGTGGCCATATGTGGCCACGGTGAGCCCCAGCTCCTCCCCCATCTTCTTCAGCCGCTCGATGATCTCGGGAATTTTCGAGCGGGGCACCACGATGTCCTCGGAAATCTTGGCGGGCTTGAGCGCGCGCAGCGCCGGGGAAATCACCCGCCGCGCCGCCCACAGCTTCTCGCGCTGGCTGTCGTCCTGGGCCACCAGGGTCTGGGTGGCCCCGTGCTGATTGCAGAGGTCTCCCAACAGTTGGAGCTCCGCGAAGACGCCTTCGGAGGTGTTGCCGTCGACCTCGGCGATGAGGGCGGCGCCCGCGTCCGGGGGGAACTGGAAGCTGCCCCGGTGCACGATGGCCTGGACGGCCACCTCGTCGATGAGCTCCAGGCAGCGCGGCAGGAGGCCGGCGGCGAGCACCGCGGAGACGCCTCGCGCCGCGTCCAGCACGGAGGGGAACACCACCAGCGCGGTCATCACCTGACGGGGCAGTGGAATCAGCTGCACCGTGATTTCGGTGGCCACGCCGAGCGTGCCCTCGGAGCCCACGAAGAGCCCCACCAGGTCATAGCCGGCCACGCCCTTGATGGTGCGCCGGCCCACACGCAGCACCTCGCCGTCCGGCATCACCCACTCCAGGCCGATGACGTAGTCGCGCGTGACGCCGTACTTCAGGGCGCGCGGGCCGCCGGCGTTCTCCGCCACGTTGCCGCCCAGCGTGCAGAACTCCCAGGAGTTCGGATCCGGCGGGTAGAAGAGGCCCTGCGCCTCCACGGCCTTCATCAGGTCGCCCGTCACCACGCCTGGCTCCACCACCGCGGTGAGGTCCTCCCTGGAGATGGAGCGGATCTTGTTCATGCGCTCCAGGCTGACCGCCATGCCGCCCTTCAGGGGCAGCGAGCCGCCGCTCTTGCCGCTGCGCGCGCCGCAGGGGGTGAAGGGCACGCCGTGCGCCTGGCACGCCTTGAAGATGGCGGACACCTGCGCGGTGGTCTCCGGCAGGAGGACGGCGTCGGGCCGGTACACGCCGCTGTCGGACTCGTCGCGCGCGTAGGCGTCGAGCGTGGCCTCGTCGCGCTTCACCTGGCCCTGGGACAGCACGTCCGCCAGGGCCTCCAGCACCTTCGCCACGCGCTCGGGCGCCACGCGCTCGAAGGCCTGGGAGGCGGGGTTCATCGGCCCGCCCCCGTGCGAGCCCCCAGCCGGGCCCACAGCTCGCGGCGCAGGGGGCCGTCGCGGCGCAGGCGCCCTTCATAGGCCTCCGCGTGGGTGACGGCGTCGCGCTGGTGGTCGGCCCTCAGCCGCAGGCACGCCTGCTCCGCCTCCAGGATGCAGGCGGTGGCGGGACTGTCGAGCACGCGGGCGAGCGACCGCGCCACCTGCCGCGCCAGGTCCTCCTGGAGGATGAGCCGGTGCGCGAAGAGGTCCACCAGCGCGCCGATGCGCCCGAAGCCCACCACGCGCGAACCCGGCACGTAGGCCACGTGCGCGCGGCCGGTGAAGGGCAGGAGGTGGTGCGGGCACATGGAGTGGAAGCGCAGGTCCGTCACGACCACCAGCTCGCCGGAGGAGTCCGCGGGCGCGGGGTAGGTCTTCCCAAGCGCCTCCTCGGGCGTGCGGCCGTAGCCGTCGAGGAAGCCGTTCGCCCACACGTCGGCCACGCGCGTGGGCGTGTCCAACAGGTTCACGTCCTGGAGGTCGAGCCCCGCGGCGGTGAGGAAGTCGCGGACCGCCCGGGCCATGCCGGCGGGGTCGGGGCGCACGGCGCGAGGGGCCGGGGCC